>NZ_JBEYZF010000010.1:0-264457 GCF_040645915.1 Nonomuraea sp. NPDC046570
CAGGACCGACCGGACCAGGTCGTACCCGGTGACCAGCCAGCCCTCGTGCCCATCAGGGAAGGGGAAGCGGCTGATCGGGCCGTGCTCGCGCGCCTCGATCAGCTCCTTGGGCGGGTCAAAGGGACAACCGGGCTGACGCGCGGTCGGCATCGTGGTGACGGTGTGTTCCATGGTCATTCCTCTCATCGGCCTAGGTTCTACTCGCGATAGTACGTGTTTTCCGCAACTCGAAAGCTACGTTGCGTTCAGAATTCCTGTCAACCGCAGGAAGTGCATTAAGGCAGGCAATCGCCACTAAATTGATGCAATGACGCTGCGCGCGAATGCAATGGTGCGCTGCAATATCTGTGCAGCGCGAGCGCAGCGGGCAACCGCGCACCGCCTTGGTTTCCGAACCGTTCATGGCGTCCACCATCGCCGACGGCTCTGATACCGGGCCGTTGCCGTACTGACACGACACCGCATCAGACCTGATCGCCGCTGGGACCTCCGCCAGCCCTGGATCGCCGAAAATCCAACACATTCGCTCGACCTGCGGTGATAACGGTCCGATGAAGGTCGACGGTGTGCACGCAGTGGCGATTAGTCGATTGTCGCCACGGTTCGGCACAATTGCCGATGTGCGAGTTGGATTGCTTGGGCCGTTCGAGGTTCGGAACCGTGATGGGGCCGTGGTGGAGGTTCCTGGCATTCGGCTGCGCGCACTTCTGGCCGCACTCGCCCTCGAACCTGGCCGGATCGTCACGCGTTCGAGGCTGGTGGACTGGATTTGGGGGCAACGGCCGCCCGCGGACGAAGTGAATGCCGTGCAGGCGTTGGTGTCCAGGCTGCGCAGGGTGTTGCCGGACGGTGTGATCGAGGCGGAGTCCGGCGGCTACCGGCTGGCCGTGGCTCCTGATGCCGTGGACGTGTGCCGGTTCGAGCAGCTGGTCGGTCAGGCCCGTGCCGCCGAGCCTGCGGCGCGGGCGGATCTGCTGCGCTCGGCCTTGGCACTGTGGCGCGGTACGGCCATGGCGGACATCGCCCTGCGAGACAGCGATGCGTTCGACGCCACGGTCGCGCGTCTGGACGAACTCCACGTTGCCGCGCTCGGGGATCGGGTGGATGCGGATATTCGCCTCGGCCGTGGCTCGGAGCTGGTCTCCGAGCTGACCGAGCTGGTTGCCGCGTACCCACTGCGGGAGGGGTTCGTGGCGGCCCTGATGCGAGCGCTCGCCGAGGACGGGCGTGGGAATGAGGCCTTGACCGTGTACCAGCGGACGCGTGAGCGGCTCGCTGAGGAGTTGGGCGCCGATCCATCGGCCGAGCTCTCCGCGCTGCACACCGCGTTGCTCCGTGGCGAACTGGGCGAGCGGGCGGAGAACCGCAGGACGAACCTGCGCGCCGAGCTGACGAGTTTCGTCGGCAAGGACGGTGACGTCGGCGCGGTCGCCGGTCTGGCCATCAATCACCGACTGGTCACCTTGACGGGGGCGGGTGGCTCCGGCAAGACAAGGCTGGCCACGGAGGCCGCGCGGACGATGCTCGCCGAGCTGCCGGATGGGGCGTGGCTGGTCGAATTGGCCTCGGTGCAGGCAGGCGGTGAGCTGGCGCAGGCCGCCCTCACCGCGATCGGCCTGCGTGACCAGGCGGTGCTCGGTGATGCGCGGGCTGGGGAACCGATGGATCGGCTCATCGCCGCGGTCCGGGAGCGCGCGATCTTGCTGGTCCTGGACAACTGCGAGCACGTGATCGAGGCGGCCGCGGCTTTCGCGGATCGGCTCTTGGGGGAGTGCCGTAGGCTGCGGATTCTGGCCACGAGCAGGGAACCGCTCGGTATCACCGGGGAGGTGCTGTGGCAGGTCGAGCCACTCGCGCTGCCCGCGAAGGAAGCGGACCTCTCCGAGGTCGGCTCCTCGCCCGCGGTGCGGCTGCTGCGAGACCGCGCGGGCTTGGTGCGCCAGGACATCGGCTCCGACGCGCACACCTTGTCGGCCATGGCGCGGATCTGCCGGGCGCTCGACGGGATGCCGCTGGCGATCGAACTGGCTGCGGCACGGCTGCGCACCATGTCCATCGATCAGCTGGCCCGTCGGCTCGATGACCGATTCCGTCTGTTGACCAGCGGCAGCCGTACGGTGCTTCCCCGCCACAAGACGCTGCGCGCGGTCGTGGACTGGAGCTGGGATCTGTTGACCGAGCCCGAACGCGGTGTGCTGCGGCGGCTCTCGGTGTTCTCCGGCGGGGTGAGCCTGGATGCGGCCGAACGGGTGTGCGGGGATGAGGCGTTCGCCGGGGAGCAGGTACTCGACCTGTTGACCGCGTTGATCGAGAAGTCGCTGCTGCTCGCCGACGGCGAGGGCACTCCGCGCTACCGGATGCTCAACACCATCAGGGAGTACGCGGGACACCGGCTCGCCGAAGCCGGGGAGACCGAGTCGGCGCGCCGGGCGCACCTTGCCTACTTCACCGAGCTGGCCGAGACGGCTGAGCCGTACCTGCGTCGGGCCGAGCAACTGGAGTGGCTGGCCACGCTTGAGGCCGAGCACGACAACATCGGTGCGGCCCTGCGCGGGGCGATCGCCGAGGGATGGGCCCAGGAGGCGATGCGGCTGGTCGCGCCCGTGGGCTGGTACTACTTCCTCAGTGGGCACAGGGCCGAGGGCACCGAGTTGTGCATCGCGGCGGCCTCGCTGCAGGGTGAGGTGTCCGATGAGGTGCGGGCGATGGCGTACGGCATCGTGACGGTGTTCCTGACCTCCGGGCCTGGCCGCGATCAGTATCAGGCGCGGGAGTGGATCCAGGAGGCGCACCGGTTCACCCAGCGCATTGGGGATCGCCACCCTATGCTCAGGTTCGTCGGGCTGTGGGAGCGGATGCTGCGGGAGCCGACGGAGTTCCTGCCCGCGTTCGAGCCGCTCATCGCCGACGACGATCCCTGGGTGCGCGCGACGGCCAGGCTCGCTCGTGGCCGCATGCGGCTCACACTCGGCGGCGACGAGACTGACGTCGACATCGACATCGAGATCGCCCTCGCCGAGTTCCGCACGCTGGGTGAACGCTATGCGATCTCGTTGGCGCTGACCTTCCTGGCCGATCGGCTCACCATGCGCGGCGAGTTCGCCGGCGCGTGTGAGCACTACGAAGAGGCGGTTGTGGCGCTGACCGAGGTAGGCGCGACCGAGGACGTGGTCGGCCTGCGGGCGCGGCAGGCTCAGTTGTACTGGCTGCTCGGCGATGAGCGATCCAGCACCTCCGCCATGGCCGAAGCGCAGCGGTGCGCGAGCGGGATCGCCTGGCCGGACACCCTTGCCGAGCTGGCGCTTACGAAGGCGCAGCTGGCGCGCTGGCGCGGCGAGCCGGACCAGGCACACCAGCACCTGGCCACGGTACGGGCGATGCTGGGCAACGCGGAACTAAGCGACATGGCCCGCGCCAAGGCCATGGACCTGTACGGCTACCTCACCGAGGATCTCGAGGAGGCCCGCGCGTATCGGAGCGAGGCGTTCGGTACGGCTGTGGAGTCGACGTATCTGCCGCTGATCGCCGAGGTGTTGATCGGGATCGCGGATCTCGCGCTGCGCCAGGGACAGTACGAGCAGGCCGTGCGATTGCTCGCGGCAAGCGACGACGTCCGCGGTACGCCGGATCGTTCGCAGCCGGATGCTTCCAGGATCGCCGCGGACACGCGAGATCGCCTCGGTGAAACCGTGTTCACCGAGGCGACCCGTGCCGGCCGGGGGCGGGATTGGCGTGAGCTGGCCGAGATCACGCTCGCTCCCTGACCGGGGTGTTCCGAGCCAAGATCGAAGCCCTTGCGCCAAGGCACCTGCCCTGCTGGGCTAGCGCAGCCACCGCAGGGCTGCGTCGGCGCAGTCCTCGGGGCTGCTGTTGAAGGCGATGGTTGCGTCGGGCGCGTGCTGCCGGACCAGGTTGACCACCTTCTCGAAGAGTTCGAGCAACGGCTCGTGCGTGCGGATGCCGCCCCCGATCACCACGCAGGCGTAGTCTTCGCGGGTCAGCGCCTCCGCGATCGCTCCTTCGGGGTTCTCGTCGAGTGCCACCAGGCACCAGTCGGCCTCGATACCATGATCGTCGAAACGGGCCTGACCGCGTGCTATCGCCGTCTGGACCGGCGCCGGGTCCCAGCCCTGGATCTTGGCGGGATCGAGACCGAGCACCAGTACTCGTGCCACTGTCACGCATCCTCCCTCTCGCAGAACGTTTCCACGCCCAGCGCACCCCATGCCGTACCGGCTTGTCGGTGTTGATCGATAATGTCCCGCACATGGCTGATGCAGTACTGGCGTACTCCTACGCCCGATCCTTTGGGCTTGAGCTTCCCTCGGGTCGTCTGGAGTTGTCCACATCGGGTGGGATGACTCGGCAGGGTCTGGTGACCCATCCGCAGTTCTTCAGCGGTCTGCTGACGCGGGCAGCCCCTGCGGCGGCCTGGCTGCTCGGCGTGGCCGATGTCGCGAAGGCGCGCTACTTCGGCGCTCGCCCGACGGGGATCGTCCGGGACCCAGCGGTCACCTGCCGGCGGGCTCGCAACCTGGTGGAGGCGTCGGCGTGAGCCCGTGGGAGAAGGTCCGGCGACAGATCGAGGGCGGAACCGGCAACACCGAGTTGCTGGCGTTCGTGGCGGCGCTGGACGAGCCGGCTCGTAAGGCTGTGGCCGCACAATTACCGGGTTACCTGGCCGAGCGACTGCGCAGCGACCCACGGGCCCGCTGGGAGGTCGTCATGCGGGCCTCCGCGTTCCGCATCGTGGGGGCAGCCTGTATGTCTGGGGCCTCCCAGGTGGCGACCTGGCTCAACCGGCGGGAATTCCGGGACATGCGAGCGCCGAAGGAGGACGCGGAACGAATCGCGCGACTGCTCCGCGGCAGGAAGGAAGAATGGCGCCGGAACCTGGCCCACCGGCTGGTCGACGGACTTCGGCCGGGTAGGGGCGGCACTGCGGCGCGCTCGGAGGGTGAGCCCGGCTGGGACCTGGCGGCGACCCTGGTGATCGAGACGGGGATCCAACCTGCCGAGAACGACGCCTTCGTGGCAGGTTGGGTCTGGGACCTGCACCGTCAACTGTGGATGGGCGCGGAGAGCCAAGTGGTCCGTGACCACCCTCTCCTGGACGTCATGGTCCCCCGGCTGTTCCACGCGGCAGGCGTCGCTCCTGCGCTGACGCACGACTGGCAGTGGAACACCGGGCATCAGCTCCCCTCGATCATCGGCGTACTGGCCGAACTCACGGTCGAAGGGCGGTTGGATCGGCAGGCATTGCTGGACGCATGCGCAGCACGGTTCCTACGTGGCGGTGAGGCACGGGATGTCGAACCGTTCGTGATCCTCTGGAAGGAACTGCGGCCGACAGTCGCCGAGCTCCCCGTCGTGGACCTGGTCCGGGTGCTTCCAGCCGCCGCCTCCCCGCTGGCGCAGTTGGCCGCAGACGAGCTCCGCCGCTTCGACGAAGCGGGCGGGCTCGACGACGACCTGTTCGCCGAGGCAGTCGGCGCTCTGGCATTCCGGCCGGAGAAGAAGTACGTCACGGCCGCGTTGCAGTGGATCGCTCAAGCGGCGCCGGAACGCGCCGACGGCTCGCTCACGGCCCTCGCACAGATCTTCGGCCTGGACACACCAGCGCTCCGTGATCGAGCGGTACGGCTGGCGATCAAACTGGCGCCGCACGCGAGCCCGGCAGCTGGGAGCGTGGTGCGGGAAGCGGCGGCGAGTCTTCCACCGGAGCCTCTCGGCCGGATCGCCCACGTCTTCGGTGAGGTCGAGCCGACACCGCCGGAAGCGCCCGTCGCCGGGGTCCTGCTGCCGGTGGCCTCCCTGCCCGACTTGCCGCCGCCGATCACCTCGGCGGCGGACTTGGCGGAGGAACTGTCCGCCTTGGGCTGGCCGCACAACACTCCCATGAAGCTCGAACGGCTCCTCTCCGCGATGGTCGAGCTTACCCATCGTGACCACGCTGCCACCGCTGAGGCCCTACGGCCATGGTGGAAGGAGAGATGGGACCGGTTCAGCCCGTTCTGGGTTGGCTGCGCGACCGTCTACAACCCCCACGCACTGTTGTCCCTCTGCGGGCTCGCGGTCGTGGCACCCGCGGACAGTGCCGAGCTCTCTCGCCAGATCACCGAATATCTGGATAAGAACCCTCCGTACCAGACCGTGCTGGACTGGTTCGTCCGGGACCGCTTCCGGGAGGTCATCGCGCTGTTCGAGGCCGGCCGGACCATTCCAGTACTGCTGGCCACCCCCACCGCTCCCACGGGGCATGTCGACGCCGACACGCTGATCAGCCGGCTGGAACGACTGGGTGACGCCGAACCGCTGCCCCTCGACTTCCATCAGGCCCTTCTTCGCTTGCCTCGCGCTGTCGATCCAGCGGCGCTCGCGCGGGCGGAGAAGCTGACTTCACCGGCGGGCAGGCGACTGGCAGCATGGCTGCGCGGCGGCGGACTGGCCGACCCGGTCATGACATGTCGCCTGGAGCGCATGAGCCGCTCGGCGGGGTATCAGAACTCCGTCGATGTCGCCGAGCTCCACATCCGCATGACCCCGGCACAGGACCTACCGGAGCCCGTCCACGATCTGTGCGTTCTGAAGCCGAAGGCATGGTTTCAGGGCCATTCGGAACGCATGGTGTGGTGGCCGGCCATCATGCCCTCCCACCGGGAAGTGATCGCCGCGCACGTACTGGAGTGTTTCGCCGTAGACATCGCCAACAGCCACGCCCAAGTGGATGTGCTCCCCACCCTGGTCCGTGGCGAAGGCCCGGTCGGCCTGGCGACCGGGAGCGCGATCGCCATGGGAATGGGACACAAGCTTCCTGCCACACGAGCGTGGGCGACCGACGCGGTGAAGATCCTCGCTCTGCGCGGCGAACTGCCCGCAGACGACCTCGGGTGGGCGCTGGGGCGTTTGGTCCGGGCGGACACCGTGAAACTCAGCCGGGTCACCCCTGCGCTGGAGGAACTCGCACTCTCCGGTGCGCACGCCGAAACGTGGACGATCCTGGCCAGCGCGCTTCCAGCCATGCTGCCCGCCGCTGGAGAACGACCTCGTCCGGGCCTGGCGGACCTCCTGGCCGTCGCGGTCCAGGCCGCCGCCCTCGCCGGGGCACGGGCCGATGTTCCCGAACTGGCCGAGGTGGCCGCGCGCAAGGGCGGCAGCCGCCTCACCGCGGAGGCTCGCCGTCTCCTGCAAACAATCAGCATGAGGTGAACGCCGAGCCCTGCTTCCAGAGCCATGGCGAGACGTTCCAGCCCTGTCACTAGCTCGCTTCTCGGAGCGGTTCGAATTGAACGTTGAGACGCACTTCGAGGGCCTCGGCGAGGCGTTCCAGCATCGGGATGGTAGGCATGGTGCCTCCCGCCTCGAAGCGCGCGACAGCGGGCTGCTTGAGGCCGGCCCGCTCGGCGAGCTCAGCCTGGGTCAGGCCGAGTTCCTCCCGCCGCTTCCTTACGGCCTCGCCGAGTTCGAACCGAAGCCTGGCGGCTTCGTAGGCGGCACCGGCCCCAGGACGGCTCATGATCTCGGCGCGCTTGTCCGACCACGCCCTGCGCTCGCCCATGTCGATCACTCCTCGTCCACCGTGTGCGCCTCGACGACGCATCGCCGCATGGCCCGCACAGCTCGTTCAATCTCGGCCGTCTCCCGCATCCGCTGCTTGCGGAAGACCGTGAGCAGGATGATGCGCCTGCCCGGGGCGATCCAGTACGTGATCCGCACCGCCTCGTGGGAGAGATGGAAGCGTAGTTCCCGAAGCTTGCCACGCAGTTGCCTGGTGTACGGCTCGTCGAGAAGGACGCCGCGCTCGGCAAGCAGATCCACGTAGAAGACAGCTGTCTCCTGGTCATCCTGGCTGAGCGAGTCGAACCACTCGTCGACCTCGGGTTCCAGTTCCACCTCTCCCCAATTCATAACACGGACGTTATATGAACGGCAAGTGCCGCATCCGCCGAATAGGGAATCAGCCCAGTTCACCGGCCAGGCCAGCGTGTATGTCGCAGAAGGAGGCGACGGCGGCGAGCAGGACGCTCGCGGTCGTGGGACCACGCCTGCGCTCCCCATCACTGAGTCGGCCATCGCTTCATGGCCCGCACAGTTCGTCGGCCGTCTCCTGTATCCGTCACTCTCTCTCACCAGGGGCCGCTCTCGGTGATCCTTCCTGGGTAGGGTCTGGTTTATGGGTGTCGAGGTTGAGATCGTCAGTGAGGTGAGCGAGGAGGTCGTGGGTGCGTTCGGGCGGCTGTTGCCGCAGTTGTCGGTGGGGGCGAAGGCGCTTGATCGTGAAGCGGTGGCCCGGCTGGTGGCGTTCGACGCGAACATCGTGCTGGTCGCTCGGGTGGGTGGGCAGATCGTGGGCACCTTGACCCTGGTGGTCTTTCCGCTGCCGTCTGGTGTTCGGGCTCGGGTCGAAGACGTTGTGGTCGATGAGGTCGCGCGTGGGCAGGGTGTGGCGGCGGCGCTGACGGACAAGGCGTTGGAGCTGGCCGGGGAGGCCGGAGCTCGCACGGTGGACCTCACGTCGCGGCCGTCGCGGGAGACGGCGAACCGGCTGTACGAGCGGGTGGGTTTCCGGCGGCGGGAGTCGCTGGTCTACCGGTTCGTGCTGGAGGGATAGCGGTCGGCAGGCATTCGCGGGTCGTGTTCACAGGGCGGACCTGGTTGCTTTCGAAGCCGCGCGCACCGCTCCGGCGGCGGCCTTGACCGCGCTGTTGATGGAGATCTCGCCGCGCATGCCGGGGGCGGCCACCATGTCGCCCACCAGGTACACGTCGTCGCCGCGGTCGATCGCGGGGCGGTCGCGCCAGGTGTGCCCCGGCAGGTCCAGCGCTCCCGCACGGCCCTTGGCGAACGCCGACCGCTGCCAGGTCGTCCGTTCCCGCCAGCCGGGGACCGCCTGGTCGGCGAGCGCCTCCAGCCGGGCGCGGGCGTCTCGTCTGTGCTCGTCCTGCCGTACCGGCATGTCCAGTTGGAACAGGGTCTCGCCGGGTGGCGCGACCGTCGGGTCCTGCATCGAGTAGCTCTCGTGGAAGCCGCCGCTGTCGAGGTCCCAGCAGATGAAGCGGTCGCGCGGGTCCGGGTGGACGGCGAGGTCGAGCATCGCGCAGTTGCCGCTCTCCCAGCTCAGCGATGTGTCGCCGAGGAGGGCGCGGGCGGAGGACAGCTCGGTCGCCACGATCGTGGGTCCGCCGGGCAGCTCGGTGATCCTGGACTTCAGCTCCATGCGGACGCCCAGTTCGCGGGCGCGGGCGGCGAGTCTGCCGATGACGGCCTGCCAGCCGCCGATCACCCACCGTACGGCGGGCGGGCTGGGCGCGAACACCCGCCGCAGCAGTTCCCACACGAAGGCGGCCGACAGGCGGCCGGTGTCGGCGTCGAGGGTGACGACGCTGATCGCGTTGGCGGCCACCTGGGCGGTCTCCGCGCCGTGCGTGCGGGACACCCAGGTGAAGAAGTCCTGGTCGACAGGCGCCTCCCGGCCTCGGCCGAGCATCATCAGGCGGACGAACCCGGCCGGCGGAAGCCTGCGCATCCGGCCGCCGTACAGGAATCCCATCCGGATGGCGTCCCTGCCCTTCGGCCTGCCGAGCGGGCCCGTCAGCCCCCGCGAGGTGAGCCACGTCCAGTGCGGGCCGTCGGCGTAGAAGACGTGCGCCCCTTCATGGGCGATGTACGGCGCGCCACTCGCGCGGGCCCGTCCGCCGAGGGTGGCATGCGCCTCGTGCAGCGTGACCCGCGTTCCGGCCTCGGCGCAGGCGATGGCCGCGACGAGCCCCCCGAGCCCGCCTCCGACGATCGTGATCTCCTTCGACACCCTGGTCCCCTTTCCCGCTTCCTGTCTCACTTCATGAGAGGGAAACGGGACCCGCGGATGTGACATGGCGGCGGGAAGATCTTGGCGCATGGGTCGCGCACTCAAGGCGCAGAGAGTGGCCTTAATGACCCCTCATATCCCAAGAATATGCAATAGTGACAAGTCGACTATCCCTATCACCCGACCGTCACCAGTTCGTCACGAGCCCTTACCGTCAATTCGGTGATGAATAATTGACGCCTATCTCTGACAATAAGGTCATGACCGAACAGACGTCCCTGTTCATGGTGCGAGCTTGGCACGAAGGTGCTGGTGAGGAGGGGTTTCGAGCCCGGATCTTGATAGCGGATCTGGAAACCGACACGGCCGCCATATCCCTATCCGCGGCCACCCGGGAAGAAGTGATCAACAGGCTGTGTGAATGGCTGGAAGAAATGACCACCCCTTGACACTGCCAATACCCCGGCATACGCTCGCACTCGAAATGCCGCATGAGAAGGGCACCCCATGGACAGCAATGCCGCTGTCGCGGGTTCCGGAGAAACTGCGGAGTCGGTGGGTCCGGCCAGGCTGAGGTTGCTCGGTGCCTTCGAGGTGACGGAGAGCAGGCCTGCGGCGCACGGGTGCTGGGGGGAGCTACCCCACAGCGCCCGCCGACTGGTCGCGTTCCTCGGCCTGCACGGCAACGTGACCCGCGATTTCGCGGCGGGCAGCCTGTGGCCGGACTCCAGGGAGTCCCACGCCCAGGCGGACCTGCGCACCGCCCTGTGGCGTACGGGCAGCATCTGCCCGGGGCTCGTCGTCGGCAAGCGGACCTCCTTGCAGCTCAACCCCCAGGTCAGGGTCGATGTCGCCGAGCTGCAGGAGCTCAGCCGGCGGCTGCGGGCGGGGCACCTGGTGGAGGGCGGCGGGTGGTCCTACGGCGTGCTGCTGCCGGGGTGGTACGACGAGTGGGTCGTGGTCGTCCGGGAGCGCTACCGCCAGCTCCAGTTGCACGCGCTGGAGGAACTCGCGGAGCAGCTGCTCACGCGCGGCGCGTACGGCCCGGCGCTGGACCTGGCGCTGACCGCGGTCGAGTACGAACCGCTGCGCCAGAGCTGCCAGCACCTCGTGGCCCGGATCCACCTCGCCGAGGGCAACTTCGCCGAGGCGGTCCGCTCGGTCAACGCCTTCAAGGATCTCCTCTGGCGCGAGCTCGGCGTCCAGCCGTCTCCCGAGCTGCTGCGCCTGGTCACCTGGTAGGCGGGTGGGCTACTCCTCCATCCCGGCGGCGGCCTTGAGGCGGTCCAGGATCGAGGGGTCCTTCTTCTTGGGGTAGGTCAGGCGTCCGACGGCTCTGCCGACCGCGCCGACCTGCGGCGGGGCCGCCTTGTACGCGACTGTGACCACGATCTTCCCGGTGTAGCCGGGAAGTAGCTTGATCAACTGGTCCACGCCGTCGTTGCCGATGTCGATGCAGCCGGAGGACCCGGGCATGACGCCGCCGTGGAGGTAGAAGCCGCTGCGCCTGCCGGTGTTGCCGCAGCCCGGAGGCGCGGGGAGGAGCTTGAGGGGGGCGAGGGGGACCCTGCCCGCTCCCCAGTCGCCGCCGTGCAGTGAGACGCCGAAGGGATCGGTGAACGTGCCGCCGGGGAGCATCTTGAGCCGCTCCGCCGTGGAGAATGTGGCGAACTGGGTGGCGCTGAACTGGAACGAACCCTCGGGAATCGGGCCGTTGTCGGCTATGCCGACGTACCGGGGATTGTTGAGGTAGGTGTCGTCCTTGCTGCCGCCGCAGGCCGTGGCGTCGCCGGGGCGTACCGTGTAGGGCCGCCCGGACTGGGCTTCGACCCGCATGACCTGGGCGCCGTCACCGGAGACCGTGAACCATTTGCCGTCGAAGTGGGCGGTGATCTTCTTGTACGTGGGCTTGGCGCCGGGCGGGTGGGTGAACTTGGTGCCGAGCACCGCGCGCTGGATGCCGGTGGCCGCCGCCGCCAGCGGGATCCTGTGGCCTACCGGCTGAAGGACGGGGGTGAGTTCGTGGGCGAGGAGTTGTTCGCCTGCCGCCGGGCCGGGGCGGGAGGCGCTGCGGCCGGTGGTGGGGCGTGCGGGCGTTGCCGAGCCGTCCTCGGGCACCTGTGCCGGTTTCCCGGAGGCGCGGCCGGTCGGCCGGCTCGTCCGCTGGCTCATCCTCATGTGCGGCTCCTCCGCGGGGTGGGTTCTCACGGAAACTTGATGGAGAACGGTTCGTAGGCCCAGTTCTTGAAGGCGATCGTCGGCTGTGGTTTCCGGTCCTTGAGCGGGGTGGAGTAGGCGATGCCCTTCAGCCTTCCCTCGCGCAGCGCCTTGGCCAGGATGCGCGCCCAGTCCCGGCCGGCCTGGCCGCCTTCGGCGTACAGCCGCTGGATGTTGCCGATGACCCAGAGGGCCTCCATCTGGCCCTTGGCCAGCCGGGCGTCGCCGCCCTTGTACTCCAGGAGGTAGATGTCCCCGACGTCGACATTCGCGCCCTTCAGCATGATGTCGTCGAAGCCCTGGCCGTAGCGTCCCTGCTTGATGGGGTTGTCGAAGCCGATGAGGCGTTTGTCCTTCAGTGCTTCCGCCCGGCCTCCGGCCACGCCGTGGTCGTGGGACTCGTCGCGGCGGGCCATCAGCAGTTTCGGGTCGCCCTGTGGCGGGAGCTTGGTGATGCCCTTGTCGCCGTTGAGGAACCTGACCCAGGCGTTGAGGTCGCCCGCGGTCTTGACGCCTTCGATCTGGTTGATGGCGTCGCTGAGCGAGGTTCGCCGGTCGTGGAAGTACTTCTTCAGTGCCGCTTCGTCGTATTCGCCGGTCTCCGCCAGCCGGCCCAGCAGCTTGTCCAGCCGGGCGACCTGTTCCGGCGTGACCTCCGGCGGGAAGCAGGGGGAGGCGCACTTCTTCAGCGCCGAGGCGGCCAGCGGCTGGTCGGCGAGTGCCCGGCGCAGGTTCTCGTCGGAGCGGAGCCGAGCCTCGGAGTCGGGGTCCATCCGTCCCAGGCGGTTCAGTTCACTATCGACGCGTGCCTTGTCCACGGGTCCGGAAGGCTCCGGCCTGCGGGGACCGCCTGGTGTCTCGTCCAGCAGCCCGCCGTGCTTGCCGGTCAGCGCCTCGGCCCGCGCCTGGTGGGCCCGCTCCACGAGCGCGCCGCCGACGACCAGACCGGCACTGATCATGCTCTGGCCGATCAGCATGAGCAGGGCGGAGGCCCGCTCGCCGGGGCTGAGCCGGGAGAGCTGCTCCAGTTGGGCGACGAACTGCGCGCCCATCAGGATGCCGCCCGCCGCGTCCGCGCCGAATCCGACGATCAGCAGCGCCTTGCCCACCCGGGTCATCCGCAGGGAGGTGGCGCCCAGGCGTCCGAGACCTATGACGCCGCCGGCGATGTTGACGATTTCGAGGGCGTTCTCCAGGTCGAGCTCGAAGGTGCCCGCGTCCACCCGCTTGGCGACGCGGTACGCCGAAGGAACCGCGCCGACCAGCCCGATCGGGATCAGCAGCGCCATCGACGCGCCCCCGGTGAACGGCGCGGCCGCGACCGCGGCGATCGACAGGACCGTCGACAGGTTCTCCACCGACTCGGAGAGCAGGCTGCCCAGGCTCGCCTCGATCCGGATCGTGCGCACCGTTCCGCCGAGCCCGATCGCCACCCGGCCCCGGCCGTACCCGTGGATGCCCTCCAGGAGATTCCGCACGCCGTCGGCGATGGCGTCCTCGCGGGTCTTGCCCACGCCGGTCTCGTCGCCGCTCTTGGGGGTGGTCACGTCGGAGATGTAGACCTGGGCTCTGCCCTTGGCCGACGGCCGGTCGGCGACCTCCAGGGTCAGCGCCATCGTCCGGCCGAGGTCGCTGACGAATCTCGCGTTCAGCGGCTCGGCGTCGCCGATCTTGCGCCGGGCGCGCAGCGCGATGGTCTTCTCCAGCCTCTCCTGCTCCTCGGTGGCCGCCTCCAGGTCGCCGTTCTCGGTCCCGGCCTTGATGGCGGCGATGCGCTTGGCGTTGTCGGCGCGTCGCCGCTCCAGCCGCTCGCCGAGGGGGGCGACGGCCAGTCGCAGCCCGTCGAGTTCCGTCGTGATCTCCGCGCGTTCGTCGGCGGTGAGGGCGGCCTGGCCGAGCCTGGCCGCCAGTTCCTTGATCCGTTTGAGGGTCTGTTCCCGGCTGTCGCGCGCGGCGGTGACGCCCGCTGTCGCCATCTCGTCCGGCTCGCGGGCCAGTACCGGGAGGTAGGCCACGCTCGGGGCCCGCACGATCGCCTCCCCTCCGCCGCGCACCTGCGACATCGCGGCTCTGACCAGGTACAGGCCGGGGCCGGGGAAGGTGACGAGCTTCTGGTCCGACGGCATGGTCAGGACATCCAGGGCGAGGCGGATGCCCGTCCCGATGTACCGGAGGATGGCGTTGGCCTGGATCAGTTGCAGGGCGCCGACGCCCACCGGCCCGAGGTCGCCCGTGATCGAGTCGATGGCGCGCCGGACGTCGGCCTTGGCGTAGGCCGTGGCCCGGCCGAAGCGTACGGCCGCGGCCTCGCCGGTCCGGATCTTCTCGCCGCGCAGCTTGGTCGCGTCGGCCGGTTCGCCGATCTTCTCGTCCGGGATCCGGACGCGCTCCCAGGTGAACGCGTAGCGGCCGAGCGCCTCGTACACGGACGGGAACTGCACCTCCATGCGCATCCGGTGATCGGTGCCGAGCGCGGCGTCGAACAGCGGCGGCGCCACGTCCGGGATCGCCGACAGCAGCGCCGGGAACGCCGAGGCGTTCGCCGTGGCAGGCTGGTCGCGGAGCTGCTCGTCGCCTCGCGAGCCACCGGCCAGCCGGTTCACGAACCCGGCGTAGCGCCTGAGCAGCTCGGCCCGGTCGGCGGAGTACGCCTCGGCGTCCCGCGCCAGGTCCGGCTGGGTCCGCGCGTATCCGAGGAAGAGGACCGCGGCGCCGGTGTGGCGCAGCCGGGTCGGCGGCCGGCCCTTGCCCGCGCTGGTCAGGTCCCACATGGCCGTGTAGGCCTCGGCCGCGTCCTTGTGCGCCGCCAGGCCGACGTCCATGCGGATCGCTTCAAGGACCATCGCCGGTTGGTACAGCGCGTCGATGATCTGGTTGACCGTCTCCGCGCCCGCGACGCGGTCGCTCTCCGACCCCGCGCGCGCCTTGCTCAGCTGTTCCGCGTAGCTCCGCAGCAGTTCCCCCTGCTGGGCCAGCTCCCGCTCGAAGATCGAGCGGGTGTACCAGGCGGGCAGCGGGTTGCCGCTCGCCTTGACCATCGAGACGAAGTCCGCCCACAGGTCGATTCCGGCGGCGCCGAGGGTGAGCAGTTCCTGCTGCTGGGTGGAGAGCTGGAGCTGGAGCTTCTTCTTGCGGAGGAAGCCGATCAGGGCGAGCGCGGGCCGGATCAGCAGCGTGATCGTGCCCACGGGTTCGCCGCCCTTGGCGTCGCGGCGGTCCAGGAAGCCGCCCGTGCGCTCGAAGTTGCCCTTGCCGAGCTCCGCGTACGCCTCGCGGCCCAGGTCCGGGTCGTACCCGGGGCCCACGAGCCGCTCCAGCACGAGCCCCATGAGCTGCGGGCCCTTGGGGCCCGGCCGGTAGGTGAGGGTGTCGGGCGGTTCGAGGACGAGGCCGCTGAGGGAGACCGTCAGCGCGACCCGCGACGGCCGCTGCTCCGCTTCGTCGCTCTGCCGCTGAACGCGACCGGCCATCGGCGCCAGCTCCGCCGGTCGGCCGCCGGCCAGCAGGGCGTCCGCGGCGGCCTCCGCCTGCCGTTCGTGTACGCCTCCGCTGGGCGCGATGCCGTCCGGCGCGGACTGGACGCCGGGGCCCGCGCCGGACTGCTGGACGACGTGCGCGAGTTCGTGGGCGAGCAGGTGACGGCCCTGAGCGGTGTGCGGGGCGTGTCGTCCGGCGCCGAAGACGATGTCACGGCCGACGGTGTAGGCGCACGCGTTCACCGCGCCGGCCGCGAGCGCGGCCTGCGCGTCGTCGTGCACGCGGACGTGCCCGAAGTCGTACCCGAAGTGCTCCTCCATCTCCTCCCGGACGCCCGGGTCCAGGGCCTGGCCTCCCCCGCCGGCCACCTGGCGGACGATCGGCGGCACCGCCGTCACCGCGCGCGACGGCGTGTCCTCACACCGCTGCACGGCGGCGCTCCGGCAGTCGGCGCACGGGTGGCCCTTCTCCTCGCACGCGCACTCCTGGCGCTGCACGACCGGCGCGGTCCCCCGGCCCAGCAGCCGCAGCGCCGCCCGGTTGCCGAGACCGCCCCGCGAACCCGGAACCGGGTCGGCCGACCGAGCTCCGGGCGGACGGCCTCCGCCGTGCTCGATTCCGGTGGACTCCGGCGCCCGGCCACGCGCGAGCCCCCGCATCACGACCCCTTGTCCGCCGCGGCCGCACCGCTCCGGATGGCCTTCCGCCTCCTCGGCGGAGCGGGCTCGATCTCTTCCGGTACGGCTTCCGCCTCCGTGCTCGGCGGCGGGTAGTCGCGATCCGTGCCGCCGCACCGACCCGGGGTGTCACGACTCGATGAGACGATGCGCCGGCACGAGCAGTTGTCGATCTTGGTGATCGTGCCGTCCTCGTCGGCCGTCACCTCGGCCAGGACCACCCACGGACTGTCGGGAGGCGCCGGGCAGGCGGGATTGCCGCTCTGGGGCTCCCCGCCGGGGGGCTGGTGCGAGGCGGGACAGCTGTCCAGGATCCCGAACTCGTAGCCGTCCCGGAAGCGGGAGTACTCGCAGGCGAGCTGGTCACAGTCGCAGCCCGCCGGTTGGGCGTGGATCGGGCGGGCCCGGTGTTCGCGGTAGCGGATCGCGACGTACAGGGGGCCGGTCCGGTCCTTGACGTACACCTCGGCACACCACGGATCGGTGCCGACTTCCCCGCGCAGCGGCACCTCGCAGGCCTGGTCGACGACGATCTCGTCGCCGTACGGGCCCAGGACGTAGCCGGGCTCCACCCGCACCAGCCACGGCTCGTTCCCCCCGGTCCGGGCCGGGACGACGCACACCAGCGCGCCGCACACCACGCCCCAGCCGTGCAGGTACCGGTTGTGGCGCCGCATCCGGTCGCGGAAGTAGTCCGCCTCCAGTGTCAGGTCGTCGGGGGTGATGAGCTGGCGGGGGAAGTAGCGCGGGCGTTCCAGGGTGTCGGATCCCGCCTGCCCCGTGCCGTCCTGCCCGCAGCAGGCCGAGTACCCGGTGGTGGTCGTGTGGTGCATGGGCCCTCCTCGGAGTTCGATGGTCAGCGCCGCCGGCCGTTGTCCGGGCGGCTCTCCTCGACGATCCGGGTGAGGATGTCGAAGAGGACGGCGTTGCCGAAGACGACCGGACGGATCTCGATGTCGACGTCCTGGATGACGCAACCGTCGTCGTCGCGGCGCAGCCGCAGGTTGGCCAGCGGGACGCAGGGGTCGCGGGGCGGGTCCGGGCACTCGCGGGTGACCCAGCGGGCGAGCGCGCCGTAGTCGATCTCGCCGTGCCGCAGGACGTCGGGGAAGCGGCAGCTCACCTCCACCGGGTCGGCGCATCCCGGCTCGAACCCGATGGAGTACTGCTCGCGGATCGCGCCGGGTGCGCACGGCGTCGCGGTGGAGCAGTCCCCCGCGAGCACCGCGACCGGGTCACCGTCGCACTCCTGGTAGCAGAGCGTCACCGTGACGCACGGGTCGTCCTCGTGGTCGGGGCGACGCCGGGGTCCCGCCGACGTGTCCGCCTCGGGTTCCTCCGCACACACCCTGTCGATGAGCGCGGCGGGGATGGCCACCGGGGCGCTGTCAGCCGGGACGATGATCTCGCGGCCCCACCCGTCGATCGCCACACCGGAGGTGACGATCACCGTGCACGGGTCGTCGCCCTGGACGACGTCGAGGCCGCACACCACCCCCGTGCCCACGACCATCCGGTTCAGCAGGCGGCGCATGGCGATGCCGTACGCCGTCTCCAGCTCGAAGTGGTAGACGTCCATCATCTTGCCGTGGAAGAACCGGTTGCGGCGTGGCGTGGCCAGCCCGCCGCGCCACTCCATGCGGGTCCTTCTGGTTCCTTGCATCGCTTCTCCTGTCACGATCCCAGCACTGTGGTCACGCCGATCCGGGCGCGCTCGCCGACCCGCCCCGGCGGTTCGCCGCCGAGAACGAACGCCTCGCCGAGCACCGCGCCGTCGTCCAGGCGGGTGGCGGGCGGCTCGCCGCCCACGATGGCGTCCACGCCGACCGTCGCCTGCAGGCCGATCGCGAACCTCGGCTCGACCACGCCGACCCGGCCCATGGTGTGCACGGGCCGCTCCCGGTCGACCAGCTCCCGTACGGCCCGCAGCCGCTCCGGCGAGAACGCGGCCCCCCGGTACACCCGTACGGAGAACCGGTGGGCCACCGACTCGAACAGGGGCGCGCCGAACTCGTCCCCGCTGATGAGGTGCGAGCCGTCCACGACCGCCGTCGAGCCGAGGATCGCCCCCTGCGGCTCGGCCGCGGCCAGCACGGTGGTCAGGCCCAGCACGGACGTCCCGCGCTCCGCCGCCGGGCTCGTCTCCCCGGCAGCGAGCGCCCACCATGCGGATTGCACGATCGGCTCCTCGACCAAGGCGTCCATGCTGGTCGCCCGCCGCAGCGTGGCCCGGAGCCCCGCGGCGGTGCCGCGGTCGGCGGCTTCGGTGAGGGCGTGGGCGACCGCGTCCCGCAGTTCCGCCTCGGTCCAGGTGGGCGACAGCTCCAGCCCCACCCAGCGGGCCAGCTCGGCGAGGAACGGGCCGGGCGCGGCGGCCGGGCTCAGCAGCCGCCCGAGATCGGCCACCTCGGCCTCGACCTCGCCGAAGAGGCTCTCCACGAGAGCCAGGTAGCGGGGCAGGAATCCGGTCTGCTCGGGCTCGGGCCGGTAGATGGCGGGCAGGTGCTCCAGGTAGCCGGAGTGGTCGAACTCCAGGCGGATCTGCTCGACGGCGGGCGAGCCGGCGCCCTGCCCATCGAAGCGCAGGCCGATCCAGGCCAGGCGGGCCGGGGGCCGGTCGATCAGGTGCTCCCCCAGGTCCGGGGGGCCGGGCGACCAGGCGGGCGCGGGGAAGGGGTCGGGTCCGGCGGGGTCGACGGGGGGCGTGGCGGCGGGGTCATCGGTGGTGTGGATGAAGAACCGGACGTGCGCGCTCTGGGGCGGTGCGGCCATCGTCGCGGCCAGGCGGTGCCAGGTTTTGGCTGCTTCCGTGAAACCGCCGAACGGGCCTCCCCAGGCCGTGCCCCGCCGCACTGACGCGGCGTGCAGCGCCAGCCGTACCGGCGGCTGGTCTGCGCCGGGGTGGACCAGCAGCCCGGCGCTGTGGTCCAGGGCCAGTGCCGCGACCGGGCCGGGGTAGCCCGGCGCGGCGCCCACGAACGAGCCGTCGCGCCGGAGCCTGACGACCCGGCCGCCCTCGGCGGCGTTCTCACCGACGTAGAGCGCGTCTTCGGTCGCCGCGAGCCCCAGCACATCCCCGTCCAGCGGTACGGCGAGCTCGTCGAGCAGGTGGCCGGAGACGTCGGCGACGAGCACGGTCCGGCGTTCGCGGTCGAGGATGTGCACGCGTGCGCCTTCGACGGCGACGGCCACCGGATCGGCCACGGCCGCCTCGGCGGACAGGGTTCGCCAGAAGCCCGGCACCGCCTGGCCGCCCGCGGTGAACTGCTGGACCCGGTGCCGGTCCGCGACGTACACCCGGCCGTCGGGGCCGCCGCCGAGCGCCACGGGGGTGTCGAACCGGCCCCAGACATCGAGCAACTGGAGTGTGGCCAGGTCGAAGAGCAGCACCTGATGCGTGCCCGCGTCGGCGACGAGCAGGGCGTGCCGCTGGGGGTGGGTCAGCAGGCCGCGCGGGTCCGCCGGGCCGGGGTCCGGGAAGCAGGTCAGCGGTTCCACCGTGCCGTCACATCCGTCTGTCCGCAGCACGGCGCCGGGAGCGGTGGTGAACACCGTGCCGTCGGGGGCCACGGTCACGCCCGCGCAGCCGTCCGGTGGTGCGAGCGCGGCGAGGCCGGGCGGTGGCGGGCCGTCCGGCGCGGGCAGCCGGGCAAGGACCAGCCGCCCGTCCACGATCTCGACGTCGTGGCGGGTGAAGTCCGGCCACGCGTCGTCCCGGTTGGCGAACAGGTAGGCGTTCATCCTTCGACGCCCATCCAGCCGACCTGCCACTGCCCCAGCAGCTCGCGCAGATTGGGCGGCTCGGCTCCGCCGTCGCGGATCTCGTCGCTTCCGCCGGACGGAGTGGCGAAGGCCAGCACCAGCACCTGGGCGGTGAACCCTGCCGGGGTCGGGTCCACCACGCTGAGCAGGCCGTCGAGGATCACCTGGCGACTCCCGTCGCCGTCGGGGATCTTGAAGAGGCGGGAGCCGTCGAGCCGGGCGAAGTAGGCGGGCGTGGCCAGGAACTCGCCCGAGCCGGTGGGTATTTTGGCCTGCACACCGCCGACCAGCACATACAGGCCGCGCAGCGCGGCCTCCACGCGGCCGCCCCAGGGGGCCCACTCATCCCAGTGGGTCGGGTCGGCGACACCGCAGGCGATGTGCGGCTGCGTCGGCGGCCGGGCGTTGCGGCGCTGCGCGAGGCTGAGGTCCTTGTCCAGCTTGCACTCGCGGACCGCGATCTCGGTGAGGACGAGGGCGCGCCCGCTGAGGATCTCGGCCTGGTCCTGGGCCGGGCTGCCGTCCGGGTTGAGCGCCACCCAGCAGAAGATCGGCTCCTCGCGCAGCCGTACGGCGCCGCGGGTGTCGCAGGCGCCCTCGCGCAGCTCCACCTCCTCCAGGTCCTCGTCACGCGGGTACCGCACGGTGAGCACATACCGCTGGGGCCTGCCGTCGAGGTCGCCCGCGACGGGCGGCACCGGGAGCGTGCGGCCGCTGGTCAGGACGATCTCGTGGCCTAGGTCGTCGATCGCGTACCCGGCGCCGACGAGGACCTGGCGATCGCCCTTCCGGCCGCTCACCGTGAACCCGGCGCCGATGCCCGGCTGGTGCAGGCTCTGGTTGTGCAGCCAGCGCATCTCGCGGTTGAACGCCTCGATGCTCTGCAGGTCCGAGGCGAGCAGGCGCTGCCCGTCGAAGAAGCGCTGACGCTCGATGGAGCGTGAGGCGTCGATGAAGCTCATGCCGGCCGCCGATCATGTCGCAGGGAGAATGAGCCGTACTCCTGGACGCCGATCCAGGTGACGGCCAGGCCGGCGGCGCGTGTCAGCACCCCGGCCCCGTCCTGTGCCCGGTCCTGGGACGCCGCCCACGGCATCAGCAACCGGTAACTGAACCCGTCCTTGGTGGCCTCGGCCACGTGCCCGAACGGCGTGAGCGGCAGCAGGGGCGCGGCGGAGGTCCACAACGGCCCGCTGATCTGGGCGAAGTAGCACGGCACGGCGGTGAACCCCGCCGCCGAGGTGTCGATCGCGACCTGGACGCCCAGCTCCCGCCACTCCTCGTCGAGCTGTTCCATCCATGGCTGCCACGAGGTCTGGCCCGTGACGGTCGCCCCGTGCCCGATGAGCGGACGCGCCAGCGGCCGGACCCGCGGCGGCCTGAACCCACCACCGGCGTCCCCGGTCGCCAGTGCGACCCCGTGCCGCGCGCTGAACGCCGAGCGCGGCACCCAGCTCAACTTGACCTCGCCGCATCCGCCCCAGGCCAGCACCAGATAGAAGGTCTCCTCCCCCTCCGGTACGGCGACCCGCCGGCCCTCGCGTAGCGGCAGCTCGCGGCCGTGACAGTCGTAGGCGAGTCCCGGCTCGACGGCGGCGAACCCGGCGGCGACGGTGACGGCGAGCCCGGCGGCGACACCGTAGGCGTGGTGCAGCGCCCGGTTGTGCCACCAGCGGACCTGGTCGTCCAACCGCGCCTGATCGGCGAAGTCCCCCAACGCGAGCCGCTCACCCGGCCCGTGCCGCAGGCGCTGCGGCTCCATCGGCGTCGGCGGCTCGTGCCGCAGGTACTGCGGGTCCGTCGGGGTCGGTGGCTTGGTCATGGTGCTCTCCTCGCCTCGATCTCGTGTGGGCCGGAGGCCACCAGGCTGATCGGGCCCAGGCAGAGGTCGCCGCAGCTTGGCGGGCCGCCGTCGGCCGCCAGTTCCAGGGACGCCACATGGGACACGCCCGGAACGCCGTCGAGGACGCCGAGCACCTCGGCGCGGTACACGTCACGGCCGAACGGCCAGCCGGTGCCGTCCGGGCCGCCGGTGAGGGGGTCGAAGAACCGGTCGAGCGCGAGTCGGATGGCCTCCGGCAGGTCAGCGGGCCGAACGCCGGGGGCGGGGACGACCGAGGCGCGGACGGTCACGGTTACGTACACGGGACCGGCCACCTCGACCCTCGTGCCGAGCACCCGCCGCCTGCACAGGTGGGCGGCGACGGCCTGGAGGAGTCCTCGGCTCGGTTCGGGACGGCCCTCCGGGAGGTGTGGGAGGACGAGGACGGTGACGATGCCCGGCGTGGTCAGGCAGGGGAAGCCCGGGTGGAGGTTGGCCCGCGCCTCGGCTCGGGCCAGCCGTACCCCCGGGGTCGCCAGCGCCAGCGCGACATGGTCGTCGAGGGTCACGGCGCGCGTGGACTGCGCCTGCCCGTCGGCGGCCCGCGCAGCGGCCTCGGCCACCGTCTCCTGCGCGGCACCCCCGACGGCGGCCACGACGTTGGTGACGACCAGCCGTGGGGTGGGTGATTGAGGCTGGTTGGGGAGTGATGCGTGGTTGCCTGGTGAGGCGGCTAGGCGGGTGATGGTGCCGGGGGGCAGGTTGCCGTTCTCGGCGTGGGTGAGGTCTGCGGTGAGGAGCAGGGTCGTGCCGGTGGGGGCCACTCGGCCGCGCTCGCCGTCGCCGAGGGTCACCACGCCTGCCGTGGGGTCCACCAGGGCGTGTGCGTCGGCGCGGGTGGAGGCGTCGAAGTCGGCTCGCCACGTCCAGGTGCGCCAGGTTCCGTCTTCCAGGCTGGTCAGGCGGAGGCTGTCCGCGACTACCGGAGCCCCGGGGATCTCGATGCGTTGAGCGGGGCCGCCCGTGCCTCGCTGGACCGCTGCCGCCTCGATCGTCAGCGTACGGGCCTTGGGATCGTAGGCCAGGATCCGGATTGCGGGCCGGTCAGCGGCGGGTGGCGCGAACCCCAGCCGCTCGACCTCGCCATGCGCGTCCAGCGCCAGGTCGAGGGCGGCGTATTCGCCCCGGCTCGGCGGGGTTCCAGTGACCGTCGCCTCTCGGGCGATCCGCAGTGTCGAGACCGCGGGGACCGTCTGCACCACCTCCACCGCGTTCGCGGCCAGGCAGCGCAGCACGGGCGCGGCGTCGTAGGCGCCCCCGGCCAGGCGGACCCTCAGCCACACCAGGGCGTCCTCGCTCCCTGGCAACGCGCGGGCGGCGGCCTTCGCCGGAAGGGTGAGGACCACCCGGCCGTCAAGAGTGAGCCCCCGGGTACCGTCCTCCACAACCATCCGGCTCCACATACCCGGACCGGTCAACAGCTCCCAAACCAACCGCACCGAGTGGTGCCGCGACCGATCCACACCACTCAAGGGACCAGGTTCGGCTACGGCGAACCCGAGGCTGAGGGTGCTGTCCTGTGGCCACGGCGACTGGACGGCGAAGCCG
The DNA here is from genome assembly GCF_040645915.1 of Nonomuraea sp. NPDC046570. Classification (NCBI taxonomy): domain Bacteria; kingdom Bacillati; phylum Actinomycetota; class Actinomycetes; order Streptosporangiales; family Streptosporangiaceae; genus Nonomuraea; species Nonomuraea sp. NPDC046570. Next base: position 23,372 of record NZ_JBEYZF010000010.1, read on the forward strand.
ACGTACAGCGCGGATCCAAGCCGGGGATCCGGCCCGAACGGATGCATCGGCTCACCGCGCCGCCAGGCGTCGGTCAGGTCGCTCACGGGCACATCCGCACCACTGAGCACAGGCATGTCCCGGCCACCGAGCACGCCCCTGCCCCCACCACCACCGAGCACGGCCGCGAGTCGCCCCGGCTGGACGGTCAGCCCGTGTGGGGCGCGGAACCGGACCGCCGCCCCGAACGGGTCGAGGCCCTCGAACTCCAGCCCCGGCGGCAGCGCACAAGCCCGCGCCCCGGAGGGCAGGCGCAGGTCCAGGATGGTGCGGGCGGGCCGGGGCGGGTGCGGTGTGACCCCGGCGAGGGCCAGCAGCCGACGCCGGTGCGCGTCGGTCACCTGGTTCACCATGTACAGGTCCAGGTCCGCGACCCAGGCGAACAGCTCCATCAGCGTGACGCCCGGATCGTGCGCGTTGTGGTCCGTCCACGCGGGCGCGTAGAAGGGGATCAGGGCGCGGCCCTCGTCGACGAGGTCCTGCCAGCGCCGGTCGTCCAGGTTGGGCAGTGGCAGCCCGGTCACCATGGTGCCTCCTCCTTCACGCCAGCCTCAGCCGCAGTTCGCCCGCGACCACGGTCCCGTTCGGCGGGATGTCGACCCGCTCGCCGCCGATCCGCCCGTCCACCGACACGGCCAGCCGTTCGACGTGGTCCACGCCGTCCACCCGGTCGAGGACCGCGGCGACGTCGGACAGGTGGACCGCGCGGCCCGGCGGCCAGCCGCCGCCGTCGGGCCCGCCCTGCAGCGGGTGCAGCAGGCGGGCCAGCGCGGCCCTGGCGCGCCGCTCGACCGCGCCCGCCTCGGTGGGGTCGCGGGGGACGATCACGGCGTCGACGTCGACCGGCCGGTAGGAGGGGCCGGTGACGTCGATCCGCCGCAGCGCGGCGACGGTGGCGGGCGCCCGCGCCTCGACATACCTCCGGACGTGTTCGCGCAGTCCGTACGACGGCCACGGGAGCGGGTCGGCGGAGGCCGGGATGATGACGAGGGTGACGTGGCCCGGACGGCGCCCGCCTCCGGCCGGGAAGGCGTGCGCGACGGCGACCGCCGGTGACGCCTCGCGGGCGAGGGTGGCCAGGTCGGTGGCGGCCACCGCCCGGCCTCGGTGCCGCAGCGTCGCGGGACCACGCTCGCGTACGGCCCGCAGCGTCTCGGCGTCGGCGCCCCCTTCGGCCGCGACGGGGTTGGTCACGCCTTGGACGCCGCCGAGCGCCCCCTGAAGCTGGGTGATCGCGTCCACGGGTACGTTGCCGAAGGCGCCGCCGCCGCTCTGGTAGCGCCGGGCGAGGACGGCCGACCCGGCGGGCGGCACCCTGCCGTGCGTGCCGTCGCCGAACCGTAGGCGTCCGCGGGAGCGTTCGAGCGTGTAGTGCCGGTCGCCGGGGCCCGAGCCGAGCAACTGGTCGTGGCCGGTCCACCGTACCCAGATCTCGGTCACCCGCTTGGCGCGGTCGCGGCGCAGCCGCAGCGGGCCGTACTCGACGTCGGCGCCGCCTTCCCCGCCGAGCAGCTTCTCGATCTCCAGGACCGCCCGGCGGCCTTCGGGGAAGAGCTCCAGGGCGACGACCCGCCATTCGACGTCGGCGCGCGGCCCGGCGAGTTCGCGGATCTCGATGTGCTCGCCCGGCAGCACCGGCGCCCGGCGTACGGCGAGGACCTGGCCGGGCAGCCCGGTCCCGGCGCCGACGGGGTCGTCGACGATCGTCTCCTGCTGGACCGCCCAGGTGGCGTTGGGGAACAGGCCGCGGATGGCGGGCGATCCGGGCGGGCCGTCCTCCTTGAGGCGTACCCGCAGCCAGGACCGGGGCACGCCGAACCGCGCCAGGGGCTTGCCGTCGCCGGGGCCGATCAGGCTGACCAGTCCCGGCAGCCGCAGCCGGCGCGTCTCGTCGTCGACGTGCAGGCCGCGCCAGGCGCCGCCGTCCCAGTACTCCCACACCTGCGCGGGCCCGAGCAGGTCGGCGGGGTCCTCGTCGACGTCGAAGAAGAACCCGAGCCGGTCGGCGGGCAGCGGCTTGTCGAACCCCAGGTAGAGCGCGGGCGTGGTGTCGGCCGGAGGGGTGAAGGGCCGGAACGTCCGGCCGGTCCAGATCGCCTCCTCCGTCCTGTCGGTGTGGACGAAGTCGTTGTAGGCCATCACGCTCTCGGGGAAGAACGGGCCGAATGTCCAGGAGTAGCCCAGCTTGAACGATGACAGCGCGGGCGGGCGGCTGACCACGTAGGTGAGGCTGTTGGTCTCCGCGTTCTCGGCGGCCGACTCCTTCCAGGTGACCTTGCGGGTGACGCCGAAGCCGCCGCTGACCAGCCGTACCCGCATCCAGCGGGCTTCGACGCCCGCCACGGTGGCCGGTTCCATGTCGCCGGGCACGATGAGGTGCACGGTGCCGGACGGGGTGGTCGAGGGTGGGTCGAGGTCGGCCGGGTAGCTGGTCGGGGATGTCGCCGGTCCGGGCACGAGCGCCCATTCCCGGCCGTTCCAGTACTCCCAGGCGACCCGGTGCGGCAGCGGGGTCTCGCGGTCGGCCGTGGTCTGGTCCTGGGGGGTCGGCGTGCGGATGTAGCAGATCCGCAGGTCCGCGCCGGGTTTGGTGAACACTTCGGCGGAGGAGAAGTAGAAGACGGAACCCGGCTGCGGTTGCAGGCCGAACGGGTAGAACGGCGCGCTCAGGTCGGCGGGGGAACCGTCGGCGATCCCGTGCTCGGGCGGGAATCCGCCGGTGATCTCCGGTGGCTCCCCGACCGGGGTGGTCAGGCCGATCTCGCGGGTGATGACCGTGGCCAGCCTGATCCGCTCGACCTCCGGCAGGAGCTGGGCCGGGTCCGGCAGCAGCGGTTCGGTCAGCCGGCCGCGCACCCAGAAGTTCTCGACGCCGCCGACCGTGGTGGGCTTGGTCTCCGCGCAGCCGGTGAGCAGGTGGACGGTGCCGTTCCGGCGGAACCGCGCGGTGCTGTCCTGCTGGGCGGCGGACGCCGTGTCGCAGGCCGCGACGGTGTTCGCGAACGGCCGCCAGATCACGCCGTCCCAGTACTCCCAGATGGAGTCGAGCGGTTCGGAGGCCCCCTGGCTGAGCTCGAACTCCACCGTGACATGGCTTTCGGCGGAGAGCGCGAGCAGGGTGCGGTGCGCCAGGTAGAGGTGGTGCGGCATGTCCTCCAGCTCGGACAGGCGCCAAGGGTGGAAGGGCCGCCCGGCCGTCAGCGCGGGCAGGTGGTCGATCGACTGGTCGCGGCCGGGCCACAGGCTGCGCAGTTCGGCGAGCCCGGCCGACGCCAGGCCCGTCGCGTGCTCGGTCTCGAACACCACCTGGTCGGGCGGCGCCGTCGCCGCGGTGTCGTCCGGCTGCGACGGCTTGGCGGCGAGCCTGGTCCCGGCGGGTACGCGGCTGTCGGCCGCGTTCGGGGCGAGGGTGAAGACCACCGGGGCGCGGGCGGCCTGGGCGGGGATCACCCGGACGCCCAGCAGGTCGAGCAGCACCAGTTGGAGCTTGTCCGGGGCCTGGTTCAGCCGGGTCGTGAGCGCGGCGAGGTAGCGGGCCAGCACCTCGGACAGGGCGACGTCGGGGCCCTGCTCGCCCGGCAGCCACTCGGGCGCGTACCCGGGCCGGCGCGCGAGCAGCGCCGCGACGAAGGCCGCCGCGTCGCGCGGATCGACGACCGGACGGCCGGGTACGGTCACCGCGATGTCCCTTCGTCCAGGTAGAACGGGTACACGAGGTTGTGCAGCGAGTTGGTGGCCCGGACGCGGTAGTGCACCTCGATGTCGAGGCGGCCGGGCAGGGCGGGGTCGGCCGTGACGGTGACGTCGAGGACGTCGATGCGCGCCTCCCAGTCGACCAGCGCCTCGTGGACCCGGGTCCTGATCCGGGTCATCGTGGTGGCGTTGACCGGCTCGAAGACGAAGGCGTCCAGGCCCGCGCCGAAGTCGGGGCGCATCACCCGCTCACCGGGACTGGTGCCGAGGATGATCTGGATGGCCTGGTGGACATCCTCCTCGTACGCGGCCATGGTGACCGCCCCGTCCGCGCGGACCGAGACGGGGAAGCTCCAGCCGGAGCCGAGGAACGCCCGGGGGTCGGTGGGGGGCATCGACTCACCCGCCGATCTGGACGGTGGGCAGACCGGACAGGATCGGCGCGCCGCACCCGGCCAGGTCGCCGACCCGCGCCGCGCCCCGCCCGCCGATCAGGACCGTGAGGCTGCCCAGGACGATCGGGCTCGGCGGGTGCGGCCCGGCCGGTGGCGGCATGGCGCAGGTGTGCGTGTCGCCCATGACGGCGGCGGGCAGTCCGCCGATGAGCACGGTGGGCACGCCGGGCCCGGTGACCGTGCCAGGGTGTCCGGTGGGGTCGAGCACGCGTACGGCTGGCGGCATGGCGTCGTCTCCCTTCGCGAAATCAGTTGATCTTGACGAGCGGGGCGGTGACGTTGCAGACCGTGCCCGACTTCACCGTGGTCGCGGCCACGCCGTTGATCTCGACCGTGCCGCCCTCCAGCGAGATCTTGGGAGCCTTGAGCTCGATGCTGGCGGCCGCGGTGATCGACACCGCCTGTCCCTTGTTGTCCAGGCTGATCCGCACCGTCCCCGCCAGGTTGGTGAGCTCGATCTTGGTGGGATCCATGACGATCTTCTGCTTGGTGGCCGTCGTGATCGTGACGGACTGCAGGAGGTCGTCCAGCACGATCTCGTGACCGCTGCCCGCCCCCACCCCGCTGCGGATGACGCGGGTGGACGGGGCGGTCAACGGATCGGTGACCGGCACCCGGTCGCGGTCGTTCCACAGGCCGCCGACCACGAAGGCGTCCGTGGGGTCGTCCCCGGCCAGCGCCACCAGCACTTCGTCGTGCATTCGCGGCACGTAGAAGAAGCCCGCGCCGTCGCCAGCCCCGATCGCCGTGAGGCGCGCCCACACCTCCTGGTCCAGGGCCGGCAGGCGGACCAGGATCTTGCCCTCCATGAGCAGGTCGACGTTGTTGGTGACCGTGCCCGCCGCGATCCTGACCTCCCGCCGGGGCCCGGCCTCCTCCTGCGCGGCGCTCCGCTCGAACAGCGTCGACATGTCGCTCCCCTTCACCCGATGCCCTGGCCGTTGACCCGGGCCAGCCCGCCCACGCCCTTCGGCGTGGGGATCGAGCCGAACCAGACCTCTTTACGCGCCTCGAACGAGGTCTTGAATCCGCCGCCGTCGATCGTGTGAGTGGCGGAGGTGATCCGGTACAGGCCGCTGAACTGGTCGCCCAGCCCCTGCAGGTCGATCACCCGCCCGGCTTTGACGGCGAGGTTGCCGACCGTGCTCCCGCTCCCGGTCAGGCGGTTGTTCAGCCGCGGCAGCAGCTCGCTGAGCAGCTTCTTGGGCATCGTCGCCGGGCCGACGGCCTCGACCGTGAGCAGCTTGCGCGCCTCGGCGGGCCCGACGACGCCCTCCAGCGCGCCGAGCCCGGGGAAGATCCGCAGGTCGAAGGCGGCCCGGTCGTAGTCCCAGCTCAGGATCACGACCACCTCAGTCTTGATGCTCGGCAGCCACACGCGGGCGGAGACGCCGAGGACCTGCCCCACGGTGGTCAGCCTGGGCGTGAACTCCGACAGCGACTGGCCCCAGGCGAGGCCGACGCTCGGCGCGTAGTCCTGGACGAGGAACTGGAAGCGGAGGACCGAGCCCTGCGGCTCCTGCGTGTGGTCGATGTACATCTCCCAGCCGTTGTCCTTCGCGATCCGGCTGAGGAAGTCGAAGTCGCTCTCCGCCTGCTGCAGGCGCACGCCCTTCTTCGCCTCCAGCGGGCTGACCGCGTACGCCATGACGAGGGTGAGGAACGACAGCGCGGCGCCGACCGGGTCGTTGAGCGGGACCAGCAGGTTGGTGGCCGACACCAGCGAGGTGACCAGGGCGTCCGGCAGCGGGAAGTGCCCGATGGCCGGCAGGTTCAGCATGAACCCCCGGTCCTTGGTGCCGATGGTGAGCCGCTGGAGGAAGTCGTGCGCGACGATGGTCAGCGTGGGCATGCCGCCGTTGGGGAACGACGCGTTGATGCCGGTGATCTCGCCGACGAAGACCCGTTCCAGTGGGTCGGGGGCGTAGCCGAGCGCCAGTGTGAAGCCGTTGTCGACCTGCAGCAGCGGGTGGTCCAGCCAGCGCAGGTCCGGGTTGGCGACGGAGATCTCCACCCGGTCGGCGCCCTGGATGCCGTCGGTGTGGCTGATCCGGCTGACGCAGCCGCGCAGCGCGGGCGGGATCGGCTCCCCGTCGATCTCTATGCGGTACTCGGGGGCGTAGGCGGGGAATCTGGCCATTCAGCGCACCACCTCGCCGGTCTCCGGGTCGTTGAAGGGCAGGGCCGGGATGCGCAGCACCAGTCCGGCGGCGAGCGCGCGGGGGTCGGCCAGCGCGTTGGCGAGCGCGATCGGCCGCCACAGCCGCGGATCGTCGTAGTAGCGGGCGGACAGCCCGCTCAGCGTCTCCCCGTCCACCACGGCATGGAACTTCGAGAAGTCGGCGGTCTGGCGGCCGACCTCCTTCGCCTCCCGCTCCGGGTCGATCACCCGGTTGAAGGTGACCGAGACGCGGGCCCGCACGGGACGGCCGTCGTCGGCGAACATCTGGAACTTCTGGCCCGCCCGCACCAGGACGCAGTGGAAGTCGAGGCTCCCCCACTGCACCCGCAGCACCGGCGGCGCGTGCAGCTCCTTGTCGATGTCCAGCAGCCGGACCACCTGCCCCGTCAGCTCCCTGACGTCCCGTTTGGGCAGGCTGTCGGTGTCCCAGGTGTCGAACAGCAGCTCCATCTCAAGGGTCTGCGTGTTGCCGTTGACGAACTGGACGATCGGCCCCGACAGGCCCGGGATCGCCTGCGTGGCGAAGGCGTTGTCCTGGTTGAGGGTGTACTCCTCCGGATTGAAGGGCAGGAACACGACCTCGCCCGTGTGGACCACGGTCACCTGCAGTTTCGTCAGCGCCATCGCGTGTCCCGTCCAGATTCAGAAGGCCCGGCCCAACCGCTCGCGCTGAGCGATCAGGCGATCGTCGAGCCGGTTGACGATCTGGTCCGCGAGCCGTTCCAAATCCACCGGTACGGCTCCGCCCTGCGCGGCCCCCGGGCCCGTCGCGGGCTCCTGCCCTCCTCCCGGCCGTGACCACGGTCCGGCGGGCGAACGCCCCTGGACGGCGGCGGGAGCAGACACGAAGGGTGCCCCGGAAGGGGATGCGGCGAACGGCGCGGCGTGCACCATGCCAGGCATGGGCTGCCGTCCGGCAGGCCGCTCGACCCGCTGGTACCCCTGCGCCACCCTGGCCACCAGCTCACCGAGCATCCGGCCCACCACACCACCGGACCCCATACCGGCCCGGCCCTCCGGCAGCCCTCGGACCACGCCTCCGGCCGCCGCCCCCCGCACGAAGACCACGCGCGACAGGCCATGCCGTGGCGGATGGACCACGGCAGGAGGCAGGCCACCTGGGGCGGCGGCCCCAAGGCGGTAGGTCACGGAGCCGAGGCGGTGGGTCACGTGCCGTACCTGAACGGCGGAGCCGAGGCTCGCGGGTCGCTGGGCCTCGACGGTCAGGCGCGGGCGGGCGGGAGAGAGCCGCGCGGCCCCGGCGGGCCGCCACATCCGGAGAAACGCCAGATCCGGGGTACGGCGGGCGCGCTCCAGCCGCCCCCGGCCGCGAGTGCGCTCGCGGGCCCACGCCAGCCAGCGGTTCTGCCTCACGTCGGCGTCCCTTCGTTGATCCGGTGGTTGATGGCGGAGACCTCGGCGACCCACTGACGGCGGTCCGCATGTTCCAGGTTCATGACCGACTCGATGGGCCAGTGGAAGTGATAAGCGATGAAAGCTACCTCCTCGTACAGCGCCTTGAGGGGGTAGCTCAGAACCCCCCCGAGCCGTTCACCGCCGACGCGAAGCGGTGCTCACACTGCGGGCACGAGGTCTCGGCGGCGGCGCCGTGCTGGTTGGCCTGGTTGTAGAGCTCCTGAAGGAAGGCCAGGTCGGCGGCGTACAGTCCTTCGATGACCTTCGGGGTGATCTGCGGGACCGTGCCCAGCGACGTGATCACCCGCGACAGGATGATGACGATGAGGTACGCCTCGTTCTGCCGCACGCGGGGGTCGCGGAGCGGGTGGATCTCGTCGGCCGCCGTGGCCAGGCGCATGGTTCCGTGCCGGTGCAGCGTCCCGTCGTCGTCGGCATAGCCGAGCGGGAGGGTGAACTCGCGTTCCGTCTGGAACATGCTCAGGCCCTCTCGATGCGTTCGTGGGCGAGTTCGAGAGTCTCGATCGCGACGTCCGTGCCCTTGGCGCTGAAGTCGGGGCCGTCCCACTTGGCCGGCCAGGCCTCGAAGAAGTTCCAGCGCATGACCTCCTTGCCGGTGAGGTCGTTGAGGATGATGCTGCCGTTGCGCCTGGAGACCTTGCCCCGAGTGATGTCGCGGTACCAGTCGTACAGCTCGCGCGAATCGGTCAGCCCCCACTTCAGGGTGATGTTCGAGTACTTGGTCGGGCCGGGCAGCTTGCGGTTGGTGGTGTTGTCGCCGCCCTCCCGGTACTCGATCGGGTCGGTGCTGGCGCCGAAGCCCGAGCAGTCGGTGAAGCCGCCCTGGGTGATCCCGTCGATCTCCAGCAGGAAGTTGAAGTTGCGGTACGGATCGACACGCGCTCCTGTCGCCATCGATGACTCCTCGGGTTAGTTCGTGGGGATCTGGGAGAACTGGGCGATCCTGAAGACGACGAACTCCGCCGGCGTGACCGGGGCGACACCGATTTCGATGATCACCTGCCCGGCCTCGCGGATCTCCGGCGGGTTGGTCGAGGCGTCGCACTTCACGTAGAAGGCCTGCTCGGGCTGGGTGCCGAAGAGGGCGCCGTCACGCCAGACGCGGGTCAGGAACGCCGTGACACTCCGGGTGATCTGCTGCCAGAGGGGGTCGCTGTTGGGCTCGAAGACGGCGAACTGGGTGCCCTCGTCGATCGACTCGCGCAGGAAGTTCATCAGGCGGCGCACGTTGATGTAGCGGATCCTGGCGTTGTCCGAGGCGCCGAGCGTCCGTGCGCCCCACACCCGGATCGCGCCGTTGAGCGTGCGGATGACGTTGATCCCGTCGGGGTTCACCACGCCCTGCTCGGCCTTGGAGGTCTGGTAGGCGAGCCCGAGCGCGCCGCGCACCACCTCGTTGGCGGGTGCCTTGTGCACGCCGCGCAGGGTGTCGACGCGGGCGTAGATCCCGGCCATCAGGCCGCTGGGCGGGATGAGGATGTCCTTGCCGGTCGCCGGGTCCCTGACCTTGACGTACGGGAAGTAGATCGCCGCGTAGTCGCTGGTACTGGTCAGCCCGCCCATGATGGCGGCCTTCGTGACGGTGGTGACCCGCTGCCCGTCGAGGATGGCGAACCGGTCCTGCAGGTTGAGGTCAGCGCAGTGGTCGATCAGCGCCGTCTGCACGGCGTCGTCGAGCGCGCCGGGCGCGGCGACGATCGCGATCTCGTCGATCGCCGCGAACTTCGTCAGCACGCCGTTCACCTGGGCGAGGTCGTCGAGGTCGCCCACCCGGGCCACCCAGCAGACCGAGCCGCCGTTGTTGAAGAAGCCATACACCGAGTGGGCCAGCACCTGGTTTCCCGCGTCGAAGTCCCCGAAGTGGCGCTTGAACTGCTCGAAGCTGGTCACCTGGACCGGCTCGCCGGCCGCCGCCAGCGGGTACGGCGTCCCGTCGGGCGCGACCGGCATCTTGGCGCCGTCGGAGACTCCGACGAAGCCGCCGGTGCTGGTGCCCACACCGGAGATCGACGGAGTGAGCGGGACCTCCTCGACGTAGACGCCGGGCGTCTGGTAGCTGGGCATCGGAACTCCTTGTCTCAGGGGGCCAGTTCGATGTCGTACGGATCACCGGCGGAGGGGACGGTGACGGTTCTGCCGGACGCCGTGAAGCCGGGGGCGGTGGCGCGCAGCGCGTGGTCTCCGGCGCCGACGCGGGAGAACACGAAGCGTCCCGCGCCGTCGGTCGTGGCCGCGAAGGTCGCGTCGAGCGTGACGTCCGCGCCCTCGACGGGCAGGCCGGTCCCCGCCGCCCGCACGGTCCCGCCGATCGCGAACCGGGCCGCGCCCGCGGTCGCCGGGTCGAGGTCGTCGTCCAGGGTGACCTGCTTGGTCAGCACCGGAGGGCCCTCGGGCACGGCGTCCTGCGGGTCGATCGCGATCGTGACCATCAGGTGGAAGGACGGCCTCGGCGGCACGCCGAGCGCGCTCCAGAACTCCCCGAGGCTCCTGCTGTCATCCGTCTGGGCCACCCACACCTGGACCGGGAAGGGCTGGCCGGTCAGAGAGTTGCGCAGGTGGCCCGGCGGGACCAGGGGGAAGCGGCTGAGTTTGGCCAGCGCCAGGCCGAGGAGCCGGTGTTCCTCCTCGACACCGAGCGCGTCCGGCTTCTTCGACCAGGCCGTGACCAGGTAGTCGCAGTCGACCCGGAGGGGTGGCGTGCGGCGGACGAAGACCCCGCCGACCCGTTCCACGATGGGGACCGGGTCGCGCAGCAGGCGGTTCTCGTGCACGCCGTACAGGAAGAGGTCGAGGGTCGGCTGGACGAAGGCGAAACCCTTGTCCGGGGGTTTGAAGGTGATGTCCACGCCGGTCAGGGACGGCGGGACGGCGGGGTCGTCGAGCAGGGCGCGGATGGTCAGGTCCAGGTCCTGGAACACGGCTACCTCCGGTCCTCTCCGGCCCATCCGGCCAGGTGGCCGGCGTATTCGCCGATGTCGCCCGCCGACAGCACCCGGCCGATCTTCTGGTGCTCGCGCCAGGCCGCGCGGACGAGGTGGGTCATGCCGATCCGGCCGCCGTCGGCGCAGGCAAGGTAGGCAGAGGCCAGCACGATGTTCTTGATGTTGCCGCCGGACAGCCGGAACTGCCGGGCCAGGAAGGCGTGGTCGATGTCCTCCTCGACGGGCGCCTCGGGCGGCAGGAAGCCGCGCCACATCCGCTCCCGGTACGACTCGGTCGGCATCGGGAACTCCACGACGAAGTGCAGCCGCCGCAGGAAGGCGTCGTCGAGGTTCTCCCTCAGGTTCGTCGCGAGGATCGCGATGCCGTCGTACTGCTCCATCCGCTGCAGGAGGTAGGCGATCTCCAGGTTGGCGTACCGGTCGTGCGCGTCGCGTACCTCCGAGCGCTTGCCGAAGATGGCGTCCGCCTCGTCGAAGAACAGGACGGCGTTGGCGCTCTCCGCCGCCGTGAAGACCCGCTCCAGGTTCTTCTCGGTCTCGCCGATGTACTTGCTCACCACGGTCGCGAGATCGATCTGGTAGAGGTCGAGCCCGATCTCGGCGGCGACCACGCCCGCCGCCATCGTCTTGCCCGTGCCCGACGAGCCCACGAACAGCGCGCAGATCCCCCGGCCCAGCGCGAGCGCCCGGCCGAAGCCCCACTCGCCGAGGACCCGCCGCCGCTGCGCCACCCGGTCGCGCAGCTCGCGCAACTGGGCGAGGGTGTCCTCGGGCAGGATCAGGGAGTCCCACGAGTGGACCGGTTCGCTCTTGCGGGCCAGGGCCGCCAGCTCGTGACCGGACTGGGCGCGGGCCGCCGCGAACAGCTCCGCGGGCTGCGGCGCGCGGCGGGGGACGGTCGCGACCGCCTCGGCGATGCGGGTGGCGGTGAGCCGGTACCGGGTGGCCAGGTTCTCGACGAGGTGATCGTCCACGCCGATGCCGGCCGCCGCCAGTTCCCGCCGCCACCAGTGGCCCCGGGTCTCGGCCGACGGCGCGGGGAAGGGCACCACGACGACGCCCAGCGGCCCGCCCTCGCGCCCGTCGCCGGCCCACGGCTGCCGCCCGGCCAGCATGGTCGGCGGGCCGGCGCCCGAGACCTCGTGCAGCAGGCGCTCGTAGGCGCGCTCGCCCCGGATCGCGTCGACGCCGGTCACGAAGATGGCGCAGTCCTGGATCCACGCCTCGCGGAAGGCGACCCTGAGCACCTCGTCCAGCGGTGTCGGCGCCCCGGCAGCGAGCTCCAGGTCGACGGTCAGCAGCGCCAGCCCGCGCTCCGCCGCCAGCGCCTCGGCCGCGCCCCGCTGCCCGGCGTCCGGCGGACCGGCGAAGTACAGGCGGAGCGGAGGCGATCCGGGCCCGGCGTCCCGCGGCGGCAGGGCCTGTCGCGTGACCGCTTCCAGCGGTACGCTCGCGAGGCCGCCCCGCGGCCGGGCGAGCCGCGCGCACGGGGTGATCCGCGAGTCCAGGGTCGGCTGGCCGATCAGCAGGTGCAGGATCTGCTCGTCCACCCGCATCACCCGCCCGAGCAGCGGCTGGTACGGCTGGGCCGGGTCGGCGATCAGGTGCAGGAGGCCGTGCCGGACCAGCGGCGCATCGGCCGCGACCCGCCGCCGGGCCTCGATGCGTTCGGCCGCGGAGGCGCACAGCAGGTTGAGCGCGAGGTCGACGGTGGGCCGCCGCTTCGTCACGTCGTCCTGGAGGTAGGCGTAGAGCCGCTCGTAGCGCAGGTCGAGCTCCGGGGCCGTGGCAACGACCAGCAGGTCCAAGTCGAAGGGGGTGAGGTCGAAGGCTTGGGTGAGCCGGTTCAGCACGGCCCCGTGGTCGAGGTCGGGGGGCGGGTCGTCCGGGGGGAACAACGGTTCGCCCGGCTGTCGCCGTACCAGGCGGGTGACCTCGTCCGCGCCGATCACCAGGCCGCGGTAGGGGTCGTCGGCCGCGCCCGGCCCGTACACGTCGGCGGCGAGTTCCAGGGCGTGGGTGAGGAGGGCGTCGAGGCGGCGCAGCGCGGGCAGCAGCCCGAATCCGTGGAGGGCGACCGGTCCGTTCGTCAACGGCTCCCCCCTCCAGGGCCGTCCGCCTGCGCGGTGCCTGAGTTCCGTTGGATCCGCGGCATCGCCGTCGGGCAACGAGCCCACTGTGCGAACGCGGCGTCTCCGCAGCGTCACCGGCCCGTCTCCGCCGTGTCGCCCCCGGTGCGCCGTCAGGGGGCGGGCAGCCGTACGGTGACCGTTTTCGAGCTGCCGCCCCGGTCGGACAGCCGGCCGAAGGTGAGGGTGAGTCTCGTGCCGGTCGTGGCGCTCGCCAGGAGCGGGTGGGCGCGGAGCACCTCGGCCACGGGGCGGGCCCAGGTCACGGTCAGCTCGCTCAGGGCGCGGCGGGGATCGGAGACGGTGAGCGTGGCCGTACCGTCGCCGTGTTCCCTGAGCAGGACCGCGCACGGAGCGGAGGCGGTAAGGCGGCCGGCGGTGCCGTCGTTCCAGAAGTTGACGGCGGTGATCCCGAGCGACGGGATGTGGACTCCCTGCCTGCGGCCGGTGTTGGCGAGCACGTGCGCCCAGCCGGGGTCGGCGGCGCGGGCCCGGGTCTGCGCCAGGGTGGCGCCCGGCAGGAGCAGGTAGACGTAGTCGGCCGCGCGGGGGTCGGTGCCATGGTCGAGCCAGAGGGTCGCGTAGCCGCGGGTCGCCGAGCCGCCGGTGCGTTTCTCGCGCAGCGTGTTCAGGCGGGCGCCGCCGGGCAGGACGTAGCCGCCGTGGCCGTCCAGGTGCGCCCAGCCCTCCCGGTCGTCCACGATGAGGAGGGCGTCGGTTCTGCGGTTGTCCACGATGGTCTCGACCGGGACGCCGTCCTCGCCGGTGATCGCGGCGCCCAGGCAGAGCACCGCGTCGTCGAGGAAGAACCACGACTTGAAGGCCTCCATGGTGCTCTCGAAGCCGTTCAGGTGCTGGCCGACCGTCGCGTACCTGCCGTCGGTGGCGCCGCCCACCCACCGGCCCGGCGGGCAGGTGTCGCCCCATCCCTCGCCCGCGCCGTCGGGCAGCCGCCGGGTGGAGACGGTCGTGCCGGGCAGCCGGTAGGGGTCGACGGTCTGCCAGAAGAAGTCGGAGTACTGGTCGCCGTGGCCTTCGGCCCACCAGTAGAGCATTCCCGAGCCGGTGTGCCAGCCGCGCGTGTTCTCGCCGTTGCCGTGCTCGTAGTGGCCGATCCGGTAGGAGGCCATGCTGAGGCCCGCGCACCAGCCCGGCCGGCGATGGACGGCGCGGGCACTCATCGCCAGCAGCCGGTGCCCGGCGGGCTCGCTCGCGGCGGGGATCGCGTCGTCGTCCAGGATCGCGGCGAGCCGGGCGTGGAACCCCAGGTCGCCGCTCTCCTTGAGCATCGGCCTGACCGTGTCCCGCCGCGCCCACCCCTTCACCATCCCCTGCCAGCGGGCCCGCTCGGCGGCGGAGGCCGCCTCGCCCAGCAGCAGGATCGAGGCGGCGATCGCGTGTCCCCTCCGGTGGTCGCCGTACGGTTCCCTGCCGATGCCCCGGCCGCTGACCAGGTCCATGCAGAAGCCGTCGTGGACGACCGGCGCGAACGACCTCTCGACCATGTCGAACACGATCTGCAGGTTCGGGTCGGTGACCTCCCACGGCGAGCCGCGCAGCACCGCGAACAGCGTCGCGAGACCAGACAGCAGCACCGCTCCGTACCCGCCCTGGTAAGGGACGGAGGTGTGCTGGACGAAGGAGCCGTCCCGGTAGATCCCGTCGCCCTCGTGGACGTAGGGGAAGATCGGTGAGAGCGCCGAGACGGCCAGCGCGGCCTTGCCCGGGTCGGACCTGAGGGCGGCGCGCAGCAGCATCACCGTGCACAGGTCCACCCGGTTGGCGCCGGTGCTGGTGCCGCTGTAGTCGTCCAGACGGCATTCGGGGACGAAGTGGTCCACCGCATCCCGTAACTAACGCCCTGCTCTGTCGATCCGCCAGGTGCGGGCCGATCAGCACGGCCGCGTCGAGGAGCTTCTTGGGGGTGCCGATCTGCCAGTCCCACCAGTTTCCGGCCGGGTCCGCGCCCGCGGCGTACACCTGCCGCCGGTAGTGGTCGACGCCGGTGGCGACGGCCGCGGCCAGGTTCGCGTCGCCGGTCAGCCCCGTGCCCGGCAGGGCGTACGCGCGGGCCATGGTCCGCAGCCGCGCCGGGGTCTCGGCGAAGGACGGGAACCCCAGCCCGGGCCAGAGCGACCCGCCGGCCGGCGCCATGGTGTCCCGATATCCGGCCGCCACCGCCCCCAGCTTCGCCAACCGGCTCCGGTACGGCTCCGCCCCCGCGTCGAACCCCGCCCCCGCCGTCACGTCCCGCCAGCGACGGCGCAGCGCGGCGAAGGCATCCTCCCCCGGGACCAGCGTTCCGGCCACGGCGGCACCACTGAGCCGGAGAAATAATCGCCTGGAGTACCCGCGCACGCCTCCATTATCGAACGTAACTCAAAGTGATCATATGATGACGCTATGCTACGAGGCATGTGTTCGGATGCCTGCGCGGTCTGCCATCACCACCTTCGGACGGCGCATGAGCGCGGGCCCGCGGAGCTGGACATGCTCCGCTGGCCGCTCACCCGCCTGCACGCGCTGCGCGACGAGCGGCTGCGCGCGCTGATCG
Source organism: Nonomuraea sp. NPDC046570 (assembly GCF_040645915.1). NCBI lineage: Bacteria > Bacillati > Actinomycetota > Actinomycetes > Streptosporangiales > Streptosporangiaceae > Nonomuraea > Nonomuraea sp. NPDC046570. The sequence goes on from NZ_JBEYZF010000010.1 coordinate 38,803, forward strand.
CGACGGCCAAGCGGCACTCCCCCTGGCACGCCGACCGGCTGCGCTCGATAGACCCCGACACCTTCGACCCCCGCCGGCTGGCGGACATACCGCCCATGACCAAGGCCGACCTCATGGCGAACTGGGACCGGATCGTCACCGACCGGCGCCTCACCTTCGAGTCCGCCGCCGGCCACCTGCGGCACATGGCCGAGCACGGTCCCGCCCACCTGCTGGACGGCTTCAACGTCGTGGCCAGCAGCGGCTCCAGCGGGCAGCGCGGGGTGGTGTGCTGGGACCGGCCCGGCTGGCTCACCTCGGGGCTGGTGTGGTGGCGGCTGCTGGCGGGCACCTCCCCGGCGCTCGCGGCCGGGGAGGGGAGGATGGCCGTGCTGGCCATCGGGACACCCGCCCAGGTCAGCAGCCAGGTGCTGCGGACCTTCGGCCCACTGGTCGGTTCCTGCCGGTTCTTCCCCGTCACGCTGCCGAAGGACGAGCTCATCGCCCGGCTGAACGCCTACCAGCCCACCGAGCTGTTCGGGTACAGCCACGTCCTGGCCGATCTGGCCACCTGGACCGGCAGCGGGCTCGCCGTCGCCCCCCGCCACGTGATCTCCCTCTCCGAACCGCTGACCGCCGCCGACCGCGCGACGATCGAGACCGCCTTCGGCGTCGGCGTCTGCGACCTGTACGGCACCTCGGAGACCGGCCTGCTGGCGATGTCCCGCCCCGGACAGGCCGAGCTGCACCTGGTGGAGGATGTCGCGGTCTACGAGCCGGTGGACCGGCACGGCAGCCCGGCGCCGGAGGGCACGACGGCGGCCTCGCTCCTGGTCACCAACGTGGTGAACCACGTCATGCCGCTCATCCGCTACCAGATCTGCGACGAGGTGACCCTGCTCCCCGCCCGGCGGGACGACCCCCGGCACGACGACCTCCGGCACGACGACGCCTGGAGCGGCAGGCGCCTGGCGCCGGTCCAGGGGCGCAGCGTGCCGCCGTTCCGCTACCCGGGGGGAGCGGTGGTGGACTGCTCCGTGTTCAGCGTGCCGCTGACGGCGGTCCCGCGCATCGACGCCTACCAGGTTCGACAGACCGCTCAGGGGGCCGACATCCGGCTGCGCCTGCGCGGCGACGGCGACCTGGATGCCCTGGAACCTCTGCGGCATCAGGTGATCAGCCGACTACGCAGCCCCGAACTGCCCGACCCGCAGGTCGTCATCACCGTGGTCGAGCAGCTCGACCGGCTGCCCAGCGGCAAACTGCCCTGCTTCATCAGCCTCTGACCTCTCGGGAGAGACAGTGGACATCCTCAGCGCGGCCCCCTTCGCCAAGCCATCGGTCTTCCGGCCCGGTATCGAGGAGTACGCCGAGCGGCACACCACCCCCACCCATCCCGAGCTGGACGCGCTCGCCGCGCGCACGCGCGAGGTGTGCCCGGAGTTCTCCGGCATGATGACCTCCCCCGCCCAGATCACCTTCCTCGGCATGCTCGCGTCGATGGTCCGGGCCGAGCGCATCCTTGAGGCGGGCACCTTCACCGGCTACTCCGCCCTCGGCATGGCGCGCGTCCTGCCCGACTACGGCGAGCTGGTCACCGTGGACGACTACTCGGTCGACGACCGCGCCAGGCAGCTCGCCCTGGACGCGTTCGCCGCGAGCCCGTACGGCGGGCGCGTCCGCCTCGTCGAAGCGGACGCGATCGCCGCCCTGAACAGCGAAACCGGCCCGTTCGACCTCATCTTCCTGGACGCGAACAAGCCCTGCCACCGCGCCTGCTACGAGATCATCATGAGCCGGAACCTGCTGGCGCCCAACGGCGTCCTGGTCATCGACAACACCTTGTGGTGCGGCCTCGTGCTGGACCCGCCCGTCCCCGGCAGCGCGCACACCGACCCGATGGAACGCCTCATGGCCGCCTGGGCCCACGACGTGGTGGCCCTCAACGCGCACATCGCCGGGGACCCGCGCGTGACGAACGCGCTCCTCACGGTCAGGGACGGCATGTCCCTCATCCGCCACGCCCACTGAAGACAACTCAGAGTATCCATTCAGCTACTAGTAGTGACAAAGGTCGATCGGTAGACATCAGTTGAACGCTCTCCACCTGAAGGAGAAACGCTGATGAAGGCACCAACCGCGGCAGAGGTGTGGCGGCCCGACTCGTTCCAGTTCTTCAGGTAGCGGGCGGCGGTGCCTGCGCGAGGTGAGATGTGGTTCGCCGTCCTCCCCGACGGCGAGGCGGGTCTCGCCGCGGTCGGGATGCTGCGCTCGCGGACGACCCAGGTGGTCGAGCACGCGTCGGGCCGGCCGTGGCTGATCGGCCAATGGCCCGACGACCAGCTGCGCCTGGTCCGCGCGGGATCGACGCAGGCGGCGGTGATCGGGCGCTGTCCGATCACCGCCCACCTGGCCGCCCGGCTGGCGCGGATGCGGCACATCGAGCAGATCGAGCAGGTGGCCGCCGGCCTGCCCGGCAGTTTCCACCTGGCCGCCTCGGCGGGCGGCCGGACCCGGGTGCGGGGCAGCGTCTCGGCGGTACGGCGGGTCTTCCACGCCCGGCTGGCCGGGGCGACCGTGGCCGCCAGCCGCTCCGACGTCCTGGCTCGGGCGATCGGCGCGCCGGTGGACGAGCGGGTCCTGGCCGCGCGGCTGCTCCCCGGCGGGGTGGTCCATCCGCTGGAGGACGCCTGCGTGTGGCGGGGCGTCAGCGCGGTGCCGGCCGACCACGGCCTGTCGCTCGAACCCGACGGCAGGGCGTTCATCCGGCGGTGGTGGCAGGTGCCGTACCCGGTGCTGCCGCTGGGTGAAGGGGCGTTGGTGGTGCGCGAGGCGCTGGTGGCGGCCGTGGACTCCTGCGTCCGCGATGGCGGCGTCCTCAGTGCGGACCTCTCCGGGGGGCTCGGCTCCACCAGTTTGTGTCATCTGGCCGCGCGTGGATCGGCGCGCCTGGTCACCGTCCACTGCGAGGGCATGGACCCGGGCGGCGACGACGGCCTGTGGGCCCGCCGGGCGGCGGCCGGACTGCCGAACGCCACGCACCTCACGGTGAGCCGCGACGAACTGCCGCTGTGGTTCGCCGGGCTGGGCGAGCGGCCGGCGGCGCTGGAGGAGCCGTCCGGCTGGGTCCGTGACGCGGCCCGGCTGGCCGCCCTGGCCGGGCGGATGACCACCGCCGGTTCACGGCTGCACCTCATGGGCGGCGGCGGGAACGAGCTGTTCAGCCCCCTGCCCTGTTACCTGCACGACCTGATCCGGCGCCGCCCGCTGACCGCCCTGATGCACCTGCGCAAGCGCCGGGCCCGGTGGCGACAGCCGTGGTGGACGGTGCTGCGCGCCCTGGCCGAGCACACCACCCACAGCGCATGGCTGGCCGCGCGCGCCGGTGACCTCGGTACCCGCCCGGCTCCCGCGGATCCGTACTCGATGGCCTGGGGTCCCGCGCTGCGCATGCCCACCTGGGCCACCCCGGCGGCGGTGCACGCGGCGCGCGAGGTGCTGGCCGGGATCGCCGCCGCCGACCCGCCGCCGCTCGCGCCGCAGCGCGCCCAGCACACGGCGCTGCTCCACGCGCGCACCAGCGGCAACGGCATCCGCCGGATCGACCAGGCCACCTCCCGCCTCGGCCTGACGTACACCGCGCCGTTCCTCGACGACGCCGTCATCGAGGCCGCGCTGTCGGTACGGCCGCACGAACGCATGGCGCTCGCCCCCTACAAGCCGCTGCTGACCGCCGCGATGGACGGCATCGTGCCCGCCCCCATCCTGAACCGCAGAACCAAGGACGAGTTCGGCGCCGGCTTCTACGCCGGGCTGGGCCGCCACCGGATCGAGTTACTGGAGATGTTCGCCGACTCCGAGCTCGCCCGGCTGGGGCTGATCGACACCGGCGTGCTGCGCTCCGCCCTGGTCGGCCCCCACCCGCAGCCGGACGTCATGGGCCCCCTGTCCCAGACGCTGGCCTGCGAGATCTGGCTGCGCTCACTGACCACCACGGCGACGGGAGACACCCGATGACCCTCTCCCGACGGTAATCTGAGGTGGGGTCGGCGGAGGAGGCGGGATGAGCGGCAGGGCGGTGGTTTTGCCGAGGCTTGTGCTGCTGGTCGCCGTACTGCTGGGGATCGGGCTCATGTACGCCGGGGCTCATCTGTGCGGCCCGGCTCCGTCCATGGCGGGTGTCTGCGCGCACGGCGACGGGCCTGCCGAGGTGGTCGCCGCGCAGGAGCAGCCCGCCGGTGAGAATCCGTTCGTGCTCTGTCTGGCCGCGATCTCGGCGCTGCTGATCGCCGGTGTGGTGCTCGTGCTGCGGCTGGGGCGGATCCCGGCCGAGGGCGGGGGCGCGCGGGAGCGGCCGGTGTCGTTGCCCGCCGTGCGGGGGTCGCCGCCCGTGTTCGGGCTGGTCGTTCAACGGGTCGCGGTTCTGCGGGTGTAGCGGGGCCGTGGCCAGGTGTGGCCTGGTCGACGGGTTTCTGTACACCTCGACACAACCGTGAGCGATCCATGACTTCGATCGATCGACGGTTCTTCCTGCGTGCCGGACTGGCCGCCGCAGGGGGAGCCTTGCTTTCCGCGTGCTCCGACAGCACGAGTTTCGTCCAGCCCACGAGCGAGCGGGTGCGGGCGGCCGAGGCGGCGCGCCGCCCGGGGAAGGTCAGGGAGTTCGTCCTGACCGCCCGGGAGGGCCAGGCCGACCTCGGCGGGCCGAGCGTCAAGACCTGGCTGTACGGCGAGCGCCTGCCGGGCGAGGCGATCCGCGTCAACGCCGGGGAGGTCGTCAGGGCGCGGCTGGTGAACCGGCTGCCGCAGCCGACGACGGTGCACTGGCACGGCCTGGCGTTGCGCAACGACGCCGACGGGGTGCCGGGGGTGACCCAGCCGAACATCGCCGCGAACGCGGAGCACGTGTACGAGTTCACCGCCCCGCATCCCGGGACCTACTGGTTCCATCCGCATCACGGCACACAGCTCGACCGGGGGCTGTACGCGCCGCTGATCGTCGAGGATCCGCGGGAGCCGCTCGGGTACGACGCCGAGTGGGTCGTCGTCCTGGACGACTGGATGGACGGCGTCACCGGCACCCCGGACGACGTCCTGACCGAGCTGACCTCCATGAGCGGCATGGACGGCATGGACGGCATGGGCGACATGTCGGGCGGCGGGCACGAGGGGCACGGCGCCATGGCGACCGAAAAGCCGTCGGAGAAGCCGTCAGCACAGCCGTCTGGAAAGCCCAGCTGGCCGCACATGATGATGAACGCCGAGAGCGACCTGCTCGGCGGCGACGCGGGAGACGTCTACTACCCGCACTTCCTGGTCAACGGCCGCGTCCCGGCGGCCCCCGAGACCTTCACCGCCAAGCCGGGCACCCGCCTCAGGATCAGGCTGATCAACGCGGGCGGCGACACTGCGTTCCGGGTCTCGCTGGGCGGCCACACGATGACGGTGACCCACACCGACGGCTTCCCGGTGGACCACGTCGAGACCGACGCGCTGCTGCTGGGCATGGGCGAGCGCTACGACGTGCTGGTACACCTCAAGGACGGCGTCTTCCCGCTGGTGGCCCTGGCCGAGGGCAAGCGCGCGCTGGCCAGGGCGCTGGTCCGTACGGCCAAGGGCGCCCGCGCGCCGGAGGCGGACGCCCGGCCGGCGGAGCTGGAGGGCAGGTTGGCGGGCTACGACCAGCTCAGGCCGGCGGCAGCCGTACGGCTGGCGCAGAAGGCCCCGGATCGGACGGTCACCCTCGAACTCACCGGAAGCATGGCGAAGTACGACTGGGCGATCAACGGCCGGAAGTACGACCCGAAGGTGATGGAGCCGATCGCGGCCGGTGAGCGGGTGAGGTTGTCGTTCGTGAACGCGAGCCTGATGTGGCATCCGATGCACCTGCACGGTCACACCTTCGCCCTGGGCGGCACCGGCGTGCGCAAGGACACCGCGATCGTGCTCCCGGGCCAGACCGTGCACGCCGACTTCGACGCCGACAATCCGGGCCTGTGGATGATCCACTGCCACAACCTCTACCACGCCGAGGCCGGGATGATGTCCCTGCTCGGCTACCAGGCCTGAAGGGAGCCAGCGATGGTGATCAAGAAGTTGGGGGCGCTCCTGCTCGCGGCGGCGGTCCTCACGGCCTGCGGTACCGGTACACCCGAGCAGAGGCCGGAGAAAGAGGCCGCCGACCCGGGCGTCGGGCACATCCACGGGCTGGGCGTCGACCCGGGCACCGGCAAGGTCTACGTCGCCGGTCACTACGGCCTGTTCACGGTCGAGGGCGGGAAACTGGCCCGGGTGGGCGATCGCGACGCCGACCACATGGGCTTCACGGTCGCGGGGCCCGGCGCCTTCTACGCCAGCGGCCATCCGGCGGCCGGTGACATCCAGGGCGGCCAGGCGCCGCACCTGGGGCTCATCCGGTCGGCCGACGCCGGGCGCACCTGGCAGCAGGTGGCGCTGGCCGGCCAGGCGGACTTCCACGCCCTGCAGGTCGCGGGCACGGTCGTGTACGGCTACGACAGCCAGACCGGCCAGATCTGGCGCGGCTCCGAGGGCGGCGAGAACCTGCGCGCCAAGGCCAGGCTCGACCTGCTCGACCTGGCCTCGGGCACGAACGCGCCGGACACCGTGTACGCGACCACCCCGGACGGCGTGCGGGTCAGCACCGACGGGGGCGCGTCCTTCAAGCCGCTGAAGGGCGCCCCGCTGCTCGCCTTCCTCGATGTCACCGGCGCGGACCGGCTGGTGGGCGTGGCCCCGGACGGGCAGGTGCACGCGAGCACCGACAACGGCGCGACCTGGCAGCCCGGGGGCCGCCTGCCGATGCAGGCTGTGGCCTTCACCGCGGTGTCGGCCGACCGCCTGCTGGCCGCGTCCATGGACGGCACCGTGTACGAGTCCACCAACGCCGGAAAGGACTTCACCACGCTGCACCGGCCGTGAGGACGCGAGCGCCCGGTGAACGGGCGCTCGCCTCCCCAATGAGTGGTCGGATATATCATCTGGACAACAGATGATTACCTGAGGAGGCCGGGATGCCCGACTACGGGCACGACCTGATGTTCGGCACGTTCATCACCCCCAGCGCCCACCGCGGCGTCCAGGAGGCTCTGCCCGCGTCCTTGCGCGGCAAGGCGATCGCCCCCGGCGACGCCGCCTATCCGGGAGTCCGGCACAGTTACTCCTGGCCCGGCTCGCCCGCTCTGGTCCTCCGCCCCGAGAACGCCGACGAGGTTGTCACCGCGCTGGCCTACGTCCGCGCCCAGGAGCTCCCCCTGGCGGTGCGCAGCGGCGGGCACGGCATCAGCGGCCGATCCACCAACGACGGCGGCATCGTCATCGACCTGGCCGAACTGAACCGCGTCGAGGTCCTCGACCGCGCGAGCGGGCGCGTCCGCCTCGAACCGGGCGCCCGCTGGGGCGAGGTCGCCCGGAAACTCGCCCCGTACGGCCTGGCGATGAGCTCCGGCGACTCCGGCGGCGTCGGCGTCGGCGGCCTGACCACGACGGGCGGCATCGGCTACCTGGCCCGCAAGCACGGTCTGACCATCGACCACGTCACCGCCGTCGAGATGGTCCTCGCCGACGGCACCCAGGTCCGCGCCGACCGGGACCACCACCCCGACCTGTTCTGGGCCGTGCGCGGCGCGGGCGGCAACTTCGGCGTGGTCACCGCATTCGAGCTGGAGGCGTACGAGGTCGGCGACGTGGTCTACGCGGGGCTCGTGGTGGACGCCACCGAGACCGCCGCGTTCCTGCGGCGCTGGGGGCGGCTGGTCGAGGAGGCGCCCCGGGAGATCACCAGCTTCCTGACCCTGGCGCCCGCCCGTGGCGGCAATCCGCCGGTGGCGCAGATGACGCTCGTCTACGCCGGGGACGAGGTCGAGGCGGCGCAGGACGCGCTCAGCCCGTTCCTGGGCGCGGGGCCGGTGCTGGACCAGCAGGCGGCGGTCGTGCCGTACCCGGAGCTCGTGCGGGCTTCTGGGCAGCGGCATGAGGGGCATGGGCTGGCCGAGGTGCGGTCGGGGCTGGTGGAGCACGTCACGCCTGAGATCGCGGCCGGGGTGGAGGGGATGCTGCACGCGGGTGACACCCTGTTCACGCAGTTCCGCTCGGTGGGCGGGGCGGTCAACGACGTACCGGCGCAGGCCACCGCCTACCCGCACAGGACGCAGAACTTCTCCCTGCTCGCGGCCACCGTCCCCGTGCTGTCGGCCCGCCTGAACAAGCGCTGGGAGGCGTTGCGCGAGCACCTGAACGGCCTCTACCTCAGCTTCGAGACCGACACCAGCCCGGAACGCCTCGCCGACGCCTTCCCCGAACCGGCGCTGAGCAGGCTGCGCGCCCTCAAGCAAATCCACGACCCCGACAACGTCTTCAACGGCAACTTCCCCATCCGCTGAGACGATCAGGGCGGTGCCGTAACGACCCGTTTAGTGTGCTGTTACGGTAGAGCGCTGATACGCCGTGACGTCATGTCGGCAACGTCATCGGCACAAAAGTCTGGTGACGGGGGCGTACGGTGCTGCGACGGTCGGCGTTCGCGCCATTGCTGGATCGCTTCCACCATCCCGCGCAGGTCGTCGTCGGCGGGTTCGGCACAGTGATCCTCATCGGCACCGTCCTGCTCACGCTGCCGATCTCCACCACGACCGGCGAGTCCGCCGGGTGGGTCGCCGGGCTGTTCACCGCGACCTCCGCCGTGTGCGTGACCGGGCTGGTCATCGTCGACACCTCCGCGCACTGGTCGGTCTTCGGCCAGGTGGTCATCGCCGCGCTCGTCCAGGTGGGCGGGCTCGGCATCATGACGCTCGCCACGCTGTTCACCGTGCTCGTCTCGAAACGGCTCGGCCTGCGCGCCCGGCTGTTCGCGCAGACGGAGAGCAAGCTGCTCAGCGCCGCGGGCATGCGCCGGGTGGTGCGCAACGTCGTGCTGTTCAGCCTGATCTCCGAGACGATCGTGGCCGTCGTCCTCACCCTCCGCCTGATGATCGGGTACGGCGAGCCGCTCGGCCGCGCCGCCTACCTCGGCGCCTTCCACGCGGTCTCCGCCTTCAACAACGCCGGCTTCGCCCTGTGGCCCGACAACCTCATGCGCTTCGTGGGCGACGCCTGGATCTGCCTGACCATCGCCGCCGCGGTGGTCGTCGGCGGCCTCGGCTTCCCCGTGGTGTTCGAGCTGCTGCGCTCGTGGCGACGGCCCCGCACCTGGTCGCTGCTGACCAGGGTCACCCTGACGCTCACCGTCATCCTGATCGGCGTGGGCACGCTGGCGTTCCTGACCGCCGAGTGGCGCAATCCGGGCACGATGGGCCCACTGCAGGACTCCGACAAGCTCCTGGCCAGTCTGTTCGCCTCCGCCATGACCCGCTCGGGCGGCTTCAACTCGGTGGACATCGCGCAGATGAACCCGTCGAGCTGGCTGGTCACCGACGTGCTGATGTTCATCGGCGGCGGCAGCGCGGGCACGGCGGGCGGCATCAAGGTCACCACCGTCGGCCTGCTGGCGTACGTGGTGTGGGCCGAGTTGCGCGGGGAGACGCGGGTGAACATCGCGCACCGGCGACTGCCCGAGACGTCGCAGCGGCAGGCCCTGTCCATCACGCTGCTCGGTGTCTCGCTGGTGACCGCGGGTACGTACACCCTGCTGGTGCTCACGCCGTTCTCGCTGGACCAGGTGCTGTTCGAGGTGATCTCGGCGTTCGCCACCAACGGGCTGTCCACGGGCATCACCTCCGGCATCCCGGTGGCCGGGCACATCGTGCTGAGCATCCTGATGTTCGCGGGCCGTATCGGTCCGCTGACCCTGGGCTCCGCGCTCGCCCTGAAGGAGCGCACCCGCCGCTACGACCTACCCGAGGAGCGAGTCATCGTTGGCTGAGAAAAGGAACGACCCGGTCGTGGTGATCGGGCTGGGCCGCTTCGGCAGCTCGCTCGCCCTGGAGCTGGTCCGGCGCGGCACCGAGGTGCTGGCGATCGACCACCGGGCCAAGGTGGTGCAGAGCCTGGCCGGGCAGATCACCCAGATCGCCGTCGCGGACTCCACCGACATCGAGGCGCTGCGCCAGCTCGGCGTGCCCGACTTCTACCGGGCGGTCGTGGCCATAGGGGGTGACCTGGAGGCCAGCATCCTGACCGCGTCCCTGCTGGTCGAGCTGGAGATCGACGACGTCTGGGCCAAGGCGGTCAGCAAGCAGCACGGCCGCATCCTCAACCGCCTCGGCGTCCAGCACGTGGTCTTCCCCGAGCACGACATGGGCGAGCGGGTGGCCCACCTGGTGAGCGGTCGGCTGATCGACTACATGCAGGTGGACGAGAACTTCGCGCTGATCACCACCCGGCCGCCGAAGGAGTTCGTCGGCATCCCGCTGGGCCGCTCCAACCTGCGCCGCAAGTTCGGGGTGACGATCGTGGCGGTCAAGAGCGAGGGCGAGGAGTTCACCTACGCCACCGCGGACACCGAACTCGACTACAGCGACATCATCATCGTCTCGGGCCGCACCGAGGCGGTCGAACGATTCGGGGAACTCGGTTAAAAACGCAACCCGGTTAACATAGGCGCATGAGCGAGCACGCCGGGCTGCGCGCCCGCAAGAAGGAGCGCACCCGCCAGGTCCTGTCCGACACCGCGATCGCCATGTTCCTGGCCGACGGCTTCGACCGGGTGTCGGTGGCCGACATCGCGGCGGCGGCCGAGGTGTCCAAGCCGACGCTGTTCCGCCACTTCGCGGCCAAGGAGGACCTGATCCTGCACCGCATCGCCGACCATCAGGGCGAGGCGGGCAGGGTGGTGCGCGACCGCCGTTCCGGCGAGACTCCGCTGGCGGCGCTGCACCGGCACTTCCGCGCCGGGCTGGACGCGCGCGAGCCGGTGACCGGGTTGTGCGATGTGCCGGAGGTGCTGGCTTTCCACCGGTTGGTGTTCGACACGCCGACCGTCGCCACCCGCGTGGCCGAATACGGCGCGGCCGACACGAGTGCGCTGGCCGAAGCGCTGGCCGACGCGGTCCCGGCGCCCCCACTCGCCCCGCGGTTGATAGCCGCCCAAATCATCGCCGTGCAACAGACGCTTTCCCGGAACAACTGGGCCGAACTGGCGGCAGGCCGGACCGCGGCGGAGGTGTATCCGGCGGCGGTCGAGGCGGCCGACCTTGCCTTCTCCCTGCTCAGCGGGGGTGCGGAAGTTCTGGGCTACTGACGCGTACTGCCAGGGAACCACCAGGGTGAGTGACTACCCTCCACGGCATGAGCTGGCAGCGCAAGATCAACAAGGTGCTGGCCCAGCACGCGGGATTCCAGATCAACAGGGTAGGAAAAGAAGAGTACGCCGTTCCGGCGCGTGAGGCCGTGGTCAGACCGCCGGCCGATCATCAGATCGACCGCCTGCTGCGGCGGCCCGTCTTCATCCTCTCCCCCGTCCGATCGGGCTCGACCCTGCTCCGTTCCATGCTGAACGCCCACTCCGCCGTACACGCCCCGCACGAGCTGCACGTCAGGCGGCTCGGCGTGGATTTCGGCACCACGCTGGCCGAGCAGGCGATGGACGCCCTCGGCCACAACCGGGCCGACCTGGAGCATCTGTTGTGGGATCGGGTCCTCCACCGCGAGCTGGTGCGCAGCGGCAAGCAGATCATCGTCGACAAGACCCCCGCCAACGCCTTCGCCCACCGGCGGATCACCACCTGCTGGCCCGACGCCAGGTTCGTCTTCCTGCTGCGGCACCCGGCCTCCATCGCGACCTCCTGGCACGAGGCCAGCCCGGACAGGCGCACGCCCACCCAGGCCGCCGCCGATGCCCTGCGGTACATGAAGGCGGTCCAGCGGGCCCGCGAGGCGCTGGACGGGCTGACCGTGCGCTACGAGGACCTGACCGCCGACCCCGAAGGCCAGACCAGGGCCGTCTGCGACTTCCTGGAGATCCTCTGGGAGCCCGCGATGCTCAGCTACGGCGACCAGGCAGTGCTGCGCAAGGGGCTGGGCGACTGGAAGGACAAGATCCGCTCGGGCGAGGTGCAGCCCGGCCGGGAACTGCCCGCCCCGCACCAGGTCCCCGAAGCGCTCAAACCGATCTCCCGAACCTGGGGCTACCTGCGATGAGGATCCGCTATGTGCTGCTGCACGCCTACGGCATGGGCGGCACGATCAGGACGGTGTTCAACCAGGCCAACGCGATGGTCGCGCTGGGCCACCAGGTGGAGGTGGCCAGCGTGGTCCGGCGTCGCGACCTGCCCCGCTTCGAGCTGGACCCGCGCGTCACCCTGATCCCGCTGGTGGACCAGCGCGACGGCGCCGGCCAGGACTCGGTCGCGCGCAAGCTCTGGCGGCGACTCCGCGGCAAGATCGTCCCGTACGGCGAGCCCGCCGCCGCCTTCTTCACCGAGCGGGCCGAGAAGGCGGTCATCGACTACGTCTCCACCCTCGACGGCGGCATCCTGGTGACGACCAGGCCCGCCCTGAACCTCATCGCGGCCCGCCGCGCCCCCGCCGGCGTGATCAAGGTCGGCCAGGAGCACATGAACCTGGCCACCCACCGCGAGCCCGTACGCCGCCAGATCGCCCGGCACTACCGCCGCCTCGACGCGGTCACCGTGCTCACCGCCACCGACCGCCTGGAGTACCGGCGGCTACTGCCGGACACGCCCGTCGTGCAGATCCCCAACGCGCTCCCGCCGCTGCCGGGGAACTTGTCGAGGCAGGAGCACCCGGTCGTGGTGGCCGCCGGGCGGCTGGTCGCGCAGAAGGGCTTCGACCTGCTCATCCCGGCCTTCGCCCAGGTGGCCGCCCGGCACCCCGAATGGCGGCTGCGCATCTTCGGCGCCGGCCCGCGCAAGGAACGGCTGAGCGCGCTCATCGAGGAGCACGGCATGGGCGCCCACATCTCGCTGAAGGGCCGCTCCGACCGCCTCTACGACGAGATGGCCAGGGCCTCGATCTACGCGCTCAGCTCACGCCACGAGGGGCTGCCGATGGTGATGATCGAGGCCATGGCGCACGCGCTGCCGATCGTCGCCTTCGACTGCCCCACGGGGCCGAAGGACGTGCTCACCCACGACGTCGACGGCCTGCTCGTCCCACCCGAGGACGTCGACGGGCTGGCCGCCGCGCTCAACCGCCTGGTGGAGGACCCCCACCTGCGGGTACGGCTGGGCGCGGCGGCGGCCGAGACGGCCAGGGAGTACTCGGCCGACGCCGTGATGCCGCTCTGGGAGGACCTGTTCAACGAACTGCTGGCCAAGGAGCCCGTCACCGACAGCTTCAGGCCATCAGGGCGGTGATGCGCTCCCGGTCCCAGGCGCCGTCGGCGACCACCAGCGAGTGGGCGAGGTCCAGGGTGTCGCCCGGGGCGAGCCGTACCTCCTCGGAGAAGGCGATCGACGGGTTGACGGCCGCGAACGGCTCGGTGCGGACGAACCAGGTGGCCTCCCCGGTGAACACCAGGGTGGAGGAGCGGTCCACCTCGTCGTGCTGACCGACGAAGGCCAGCCAGGAGGCGGTACGGCCCATCATCTCCGGCCCCCCGCCGCCGTCCGAGGCGAGCACCTCGCCGCCGGTGAACGAGCGCGGCCCGCGCCAGAACAGCCCGCTGTAGCCCGCCATGGGCCTGCCGTTGGTGGTCGGGCTGCCGAACATCAGGTCCTCGCCGCGTACGTTCCGCAGTGTCGTGGCGAAGTCGAGCCGCCACCAGCCCTCGCCCTCGACGACCGCGATCGTCCGGGTCTCGTCGATCCAGTGCTCGCCCTCCTGGGTCCACCAGGTCAGCCGCTCGACGCCCGGCGAGAGCCACTCCTCGTGCCGGATGGCGCCGTTGTTCGGCAGGTCGACGTAGGCCCGCTCGGCGTGTACATAGCTGCCGCCGCCCCAGAAGTTCTGGCCGGACAGCCAGGAGGCGGTCATCTGCAGGCCCTTGTGCCAGCGGTGGTCGTGCGGGCGGTACCCGGTCACGAGGTCGCCGCTCAGCGTGCGCAGCGGGTGGAAGTACGGCTTGGGCGACTCGTACTGCGGCATGTCGGGCCGGTACACATACCGCATCACCTCGACGCCGCCGAGCTCCGCGACCAGTTCGGTTCCCGTGTCCTTCACAGGGCCATGCCCCCGTTCATCTGGTGGTGGAAGGGACTGTCGGGGGTCAGCTCGGCTCGGGTGACGGGCCTGCCGGTGAGCGCCGAGGCGTAGAGGCCGGCCACCAGTTCCAGCGTGCCGCGGGCCTCGGGGCCGCTGACCGGTGGGCGTTCGCCGCGCTCGAAGGCGTCCAGCAGGTCGGCGAGCTGGGCGGTGTGTGAGCTGGGCACGTCCTCGCCGGGCTGCCAGAGGGGGGAGGTGGAGGTCCAGTCGGCGTTGCGGTAGCCGTACAGGTGGCTCAGTTCGACCGTGGCGTCGGCGAAGTCGAAGCGCAGGTAGCTCTCCTCGCGGCGGGACAGCAGGCTGTTGACCACGCTGGCCATCGCGCCGTTCGCGAAGCGGACGATCGCCATGGAGACGTCCTCGGCCTCGGTGTCGCGGTCGAGCCGCCCGGCCATCGCGCGCACCTCCTCCCACTCGCCGAGGACCGACAGCATGAGGTCCATCTGGTGGATGCCGTGCCCCATGGTGGGACCGCCGCCCTCGGTGTCCCACTTGCCGCGCCAGGGCACCGCGAAGTAGTCGTGGTCGCGGAACCACGTGGTCGTGCACAGCGCCACCAGTGGCCGCCCGAGCGCGCCGCCCGCCACCAGCTCGCGCAGGTGCCGCGCACCGGACCCGAACCGGTGCTGGAAGACCACCGACGAGTACGGCCCGGCCGCGCCCTCGGCCGCCGCGATGGCGTCGTACTCGGCCAGCGACAGGCAGAGCGGCTTCTCGCACCACACCCACGCCCCGGCCCGCAGGCAGGCGACCACCTGGGCCGCGTGCAGGAAGGGCGGCGTGCAGATGTGCACGAGGTCAGGCCGCTCGGCCTCCAGCATCTCCTCCAGCGAGGTGTACGCGGCGGGGACGGCGTACTCGGCACAGAACGCCTTGACCCGCCCCTCGTCCACGTCGACGGCGGCGACCACCTCCGCCCGGTGGGCCTGGGCGGCGAGCGCGGGGATGTGGCAGCTTCCGGCGATCCCGCCTGTGCCGACGATGGCGACGCGGACCATACGGCTCCTCCTCAATGGTAAGCGCTTTCCAGCCTAGTTGCTAAGGATCATCGTAGTAAGTCCCCCTAAGCCTTCAGGTTGTGCAGCGCCCCCACATGTGGGATCTCTCTGGGATATGACAGCAGCTCTCGCGGCGGGCGACCCCGAGCGAATCGGCGGCTACGCCCTGGCGGGCCGCCTCGGCAGCGGCGGGCAGGGCGTGGTCTACGAGGGGTACGGCGAGAGCGGCGAACGCGTGGCCGTCAAGGTCCTGCACGTCGAGTCGTCGCTGCGCCGGCCGTTCGGCAAGGAGGTCGCCGCCGCCCGCCGGGTGGCCGCCTTCTGCACCGCCCGCATCCTGGCCGCCGACCTGGACGGGGACCGGCCGTACATCGTCAGCGAGTTCGTCGACGGACCCAGCCTGCGGCAGGCCGTCACCGAGTACGGCCCCTACACCGGGGACGCCCTGCTGCGGCTGGCCATCGGGACCGCCACCGCGATGGCCGCCATCCACGACGCGGGCGTGGCCCACTGCGACCTCAAGCCCGACAACGTCCTGCTCGGCCCGGACGGGCCCAGGGTGATCGACTTCGGGATCGCGCGGATCGTGGACCACTCGCTGACCGCCTCGCGCGGCGTGGTCGGCACCCCCGGCTATATGTCGCCCGAGTTGTTCTCCGGCGGCCTGCCCGGACCTGCGACCGACGTGTTCGCCTGGGGCGCGGTCATGGTGTTCGCCGCGACCGGCCAGGCGCCGTTCGAGCGCGACCACGTGGCCGCGGTCATCCACCAGGTGCTGCGCTCCGAGGTGGACCTGACCCGCCTGGACCACCCGCTGCGCGGCCTGGTCGCCGCCGCGCTCGCCAAGGACCCCGCCGCCCGGCCCGGCGCCCGCGACCTGCTCCTCGGCCTGCTCGGCGGCGGACAGCCCGGCGACCCGCACGCCACCCTGCCCCCCTCCCCGGCCGGTGACCTGCTCGACGCGGGCAGCCGGGCCGCCGCGGGGCTGGCCGGGTCGCCCGGCGTGCCTCCGCTGGGCGACCGGGCCGAGCGCGCCTTCGCGGAGCTGTCCCCCGGCGCCCAAGGGCTCGCCGCCCAGCTCCTGCTCCGCATGGTCAGGCCCGGCGAGGCGGGCGACGACCTGGTCAGCGTCGACCCCGGCGAGGTGGCGGGGCTGAGCGGCGAGACCACGATCGAGCCGGTGCTGGACGTGCTCAACGAGGGCGGCATCGTGCGCGGCAACGGATCCGGCGTGGGGATCGCCAACCCCGCGCTGCTGAAGGCGTGGCCCCGGCTGCGCGACCTGGTCGCCGAGGAGCGCGAAGGACTGGCCACCTACCAGCGACTACGGGAGGCGGCCAGGAGCTGGAACCAGTACGGCCGCCGCGAAGGCGACCTGTACAACGGCGTGGCCCTGGAACAGGCCACCGCCTGGGCCGCCACCGCCCGGCGGCGCCTGGAGCTGAGCCCCGTCGAACGCTCCTTCCTCACCGGCAGCGCCGGGCTGGCCAGGCGCAGGGCCAGGCGGCGGCGGGCGCTGTCCGGTGTGCTGGCCGTCCTGCTGATCGGCGCGACCGCGCTGGCCGGACTGGCGGAGCTGAACCGCCGCGAGGCCCAGGACGCCAAGGTCACCATCGCCGCGCAGCGCGACGAGGCGGTCGCCCGCGGCCTCGCGGCCAAGGCGGACACGCTGCGCGAGTCGGACCCGGCAGCCGCGCTGCTGCTCAGCGCGGCCGCCGCCCGGATCGCGCGGGTACCGGACACCGAGCACGCGCTGATCGGGTCGCTGGGCCAGCCCGACGTGGTCCGCCGGGTCAGCCAGGCCATCGGGGTCGGCGAGGACGGCCGCTCGCTGATCGAGGTCTCGAACGGCACCGCGACCGTGACCGACGCGATCACGGGGGCGACGGTCGCCACGGTCCGGGGGGTGCCGAAGGACGTGCGGCGCGCACACCTGTCGATGGACCGGTCACGGCTCGCGCTCGCCTCCTGCTCCGACGTCTACTGCGGAGACGAGACCATCACCGTGACCCTGTGGCTGACCGAGACCGGCGTGCGAACGGACAAGGTGGTGCTGGAGCCGGAGGAGGACAACAGCCTGATCATGCTGGCCTTCGACGGCCACCAGGTGGTGCGCAGGAAGGCCGAGTGCGGCCGGTCCCCCGTGGTCGTCGGGCAGGCGGCGGCCCTGGGCCTTCGGGCTTGCTCGACGGACAAGGGGTTCGGCCTCACCGACGGCGACGGGCGGGTGACGGCCTCACGGCTGATCGACAACAAGAGAGAAGTCGAGCAGGCCGTGCTCGGTCCCGACGGACGCATGCTGGCCGTGCAGTGGCACCGCGAGACCGACACCTCGTCGCTGCGCGGCGTCGATCTCTGGACGGTGGACGGCACCCGGATCGGCAAGCACCTCGCCCGCGGCGTCTACCCCGAGTACCAGCCGGTGGCCGACGGCAGTTCCGGCTCGGGGGAGTGCGAGCTGGGACAACTGGTCCTCGGTGACGTGCTCACCACCGAGCGATGCGGCCAGGTGATCATCTGGAGTCACCTCGACAGCGACCCGGACAGCCCGCCGGACCTTCCCGGCGACGAGTTGTCGCCCGACGTGGCGAGCATGGGGCAACTGGCCCGCTACGAGCACTCCCGGGGCGTGCAGGTGAACGCCACGCAGGACGGCCGCTTCCTGACCATCGTCGGCGGGGGTGACCTGCGCGTGGCCGACACGAGCGCGTACGCGCGGAAGGGGTCGGCCGCGCTCCGAGCGCTCAGGTCCGCCGCGTTCAGCCCCGACGGCCGGATGATGGCGGCGATGGACGACACGGCACTCCACCTGACGGACATCACCACGGGCAGGACACGGGTGATCAAGGAGAAGTGGGTCTCCCCCAACCCGTCGCAGACCCTCGAGAACCAGCCCATGCCGCCGATCCGGTTCTCACCCGACGGGCGACTGGTGGCGGTGAACGGCGACCAGGCCGAGGTGGTGCTGGTGGAGGCGGCCACCGGAAAGGTGACAGGCAGGCTCACCGTGCCGCATGACCGGACCCCCGTCCCTGACGTGCCGTCCTCGACCAAGGGGGACATCCTGGCGATGGACTTCGCGCCCGACGGCAAGACCCTGGCGATGGCCACCGACATCACGGCCGGCGACGTCGGCGACCACGTCCGGGTGTGGGACCTGACCGCGGCGCGGGAGGTCGCCCAGATCCCGGTACTGGCGGAGAGCGTCTACTTCAGCGCCGACGGGAAAAGCCTCATCACCGGGCACCTCGACTCGGGTCTGTGCGCCATAGACCTGGCCGTGCGGAAGTCCACCTGCCCTGACGACAGCAGGGATCGCGGCTTCCGGCTGTCCGGATACGTCACCGGCCCGCTCGGCTTCTCCCCCGACCGCAAGCACATGCTGCTGCGCCTGGGCGGTGGTTCGGTCGTCCTCTGGGACCCGGTCACCGGGAAGATCACCAGCAAGATCATGCGCGGTCACACCGGCCGCTGGATCTCGGCGGCCGCCTTCTCCCCGGACGGCAGGCTGCTGGCCACCGGCGGCTACGACAACCTCGTCGTCCTCTGGGACCTGGCGAGCGGCACAGCCATCGGACGCCCGTTCCGCCACCACGGCGACGTGCTCGCGGTGGCCTTCGCCGCCGACGGCAGGACGCTGCACAGCGTGGACGTCTCCGGCGCTGCGCACGTCCAGCGCCTGGACCCCGAAGGGGCGGCACACGCCGTCTGCGCCAAGGCCGGACGCGACCTCACCGACGAGGAGCGCCGCCTCCACGGCGTCCCGGTCAGCCGGGCGTGCCAGGGGTGACGCGGAGACCGGCGAACAGGTCGTCCTCGCGGTCGGGCGCGTCCACCGTGCAGCGCATCCTGATGAAGCCCTCCCGGGAGAAGACGCGGGCCTGGGCGTCGTCGGGCATGCGCAGCAGGAAGATGCTGTCGGTCTGGCTCTCGTGCGCCCGCAACGCCTTCACCTTGTGCTGCACGTACGCCGAGACGTCCACCGTGGCGGTGATCTGCTCCTCGGGGACGCCGAAGTCGTCGGGCAGCTCGAAGTCGCCCATCTCCATCCCGGCGGCGCGCAGGTCGTCGAACATGCCCTTCGCGCCCTCGCGCGAGGCGGCCGCGTAGTAGAGCTTGGCGGGGATCCCGGTCGCCTCGGTCGCCGCGACCGCGACGCGGTGCGCCTGGATGTGGTCGGGGTGGCCGTAGCCGCCGTTCTCGTCATAGGTGACCACGACGTCCGGCCGGTACCGCTCCATCAGCTCCGCCAGCCGGGCCGCGGCCTGCTCCAAGGGGATGTTGCAGAAGGCGCCGGGGTCGTCGTTGCCGGCCCAGCCGTCCATGCCCGAGTCGCGGTAGCCCAGCAGTTCCACATCGGAGATGCCCAGGTGGGACGCCGACTCGCGCAGCTCGGCCAGCCTGCGCTCGGCGACCGCGGCGTCGTCGTGGCCGTCCTCGCCGGGCTTCACCCCGCCGGGCCCGTCCCCCTGCTCACCGTTCGTGCAGGTGACCAGGACCGTGCGGATGCCCTCCTCCGCGTACCGGGCGAGAATCCCACCGGTGCTGATGACCTCGTCGTCCGGATGGGCGTGCACGGCCATGATCGTCAGCGCTCGGTCCATGAGATCCCCAATCCTCAGTAATGGTCCGCCCCTACTGTACGGCGAGCGAGCCGCCAGGATCGCGGACGTACCGCGCACTAGAGTGCGAAGGTGGCCGAACCCACCTACCGCCGGCGGCTGCTGGTGCTGGCGATCTGCTGCATGAGCCTGCTGATCGTCAGCCTGGACACCACGGTGCTCAACGTGGCGCTGCCCTCGATCCGCAGGGAGTTGAACGCCTCCGTCTCCGGCATGCAGTGGACGATCGACGCCTACACCCTGGTGCTGGCCGCGCTGCTGATGCTGTCGGGCTCGATGGCCGACCGGTACGGCCGCCGCCGGGTCTTCCAGCTCGGCCTGGTCGTCTTCACGATCGGCTCGGTCCTGTGCAGCCTCGCGCCGAGCCTCGGCTGGCTGGTGGCCTTCCGCATGGTGCAGGCGGTCGGCGGTTCGATGCTCAACCCGGTGGCGATGTCGATCATCACGAACGTCTTCACCGACCCCAAGGAGCGGGCCCGCGCGATCGGCATGTGGGGCGGCGTGGCCGGGCTCAGCATGGCCGCGGGGCCGCTGGTGGGCGGGCTGCTGGTGGACACCCTGGGCTGGCGGTCCATCTTCTGGCTCAACCTGCCGCTCGGCGCCGCCGCCCTGCTGCTGACCGCGCTGTACGTCCCCGAGTCCAAGGCGCCCACACCGCGCCGGATCGACCCGGTCGGCCAGCTCCTGGTCATCGTGCTGCTCGGCTCGCTCACCTTCGGCATCATCGAGGTGCCGTCGACGGGCTGGCTCTCCCCGCTCATCCTGGGCTGCTTCGCGCTCGCCGCCTGCGCGCTGGCCGGGCTGCTGCTCTACGAGCCCAGGCGGGTCGATCCGCTGATCGACCTGCGGTTCTTCCGCAGCGCGCCGTTCAGCGGCGCCACGGTCGTCGCGGTGGCCGCGTTCGCCGCGCTGGGCGGCTTCCTGTTCCTCAACACGCTGTACCTGCAGGAGGCGCGCGGCCTGTCCGCGCTGAACGCCGGCCTGTACACGCTGCCCATGGCGGGCATGACGCTGGTCGCCGCCCCGCTGTCCGGCCGCCTCGTCGCCGCCCGCGGCCCGCGCCTGCCGCTGGTGCTGGCCGGGCTCGCGATGGCGGCCAGCGGCGTGCTGGCGGTCGCCTTCGACGCCGCGACCTCCGACCCGCTGCTGATCACCGTCTATGTGCTGTTCGGCGGCGGGTTCGGCCTGGTCAACGCGCCGATCACGAACACCGCGGTGTCCGGGATGCCGATCGCCCAGGCGGGGGTCGCGGCGGGTATCACCTCGACCAGCCGCCAGGTCGGGCAGTCGCTCGGCGTCGCGGTGATCGGTTCGGTGATCGCCGCGAGTGCGGGATTCGCGGCGGCCGGCCGTACCTCGTGGTGGATCATCACCGGTTGCGGGGTGGCGGTGCTCGTGATCGGCGCCGCCACCAGCGGCCCGTGGGCCGCCGGGACGGCCGAGCGCACCGCCGCCAGAATGGCCGCCGTCAGAACCTAGGCGGCCACGACTCGCACGCGGTCACGACGTCAAGCGGACGTCGTCTGGTCGTGCGCGGAGTCGGCCTGCCTGGCCTCCTCGCGCGTCGAGTCGGCGCCCAGCTCCTCCCGCAGCCGCTCGAGATCGATGTCGTGGTTCGTGTACTTCAGCTGGCGCGCGACCTTCGTCTGCTTCGCCTTGGCCCGTCCTCGCCCCATGGCTCCACTCCCTGTCCCCGCACTCATCCTAACTTGAAGAATTATGCAACTCGCTATATTACGATAGTTGCATGCCCGTTCCGCTGTACCAGGCCAAGGCAGATTTCTTCCGAACGCTCGGGCATCCCGTGCGCGTCCAGGTGATGGAGCTGCTGCAGCAGGGTCCGCTGCCGGTCCGCGACCTGCTCACGGAGATCGACATCGAGGCGTCGAGCCTCTCCCAGCAACTGGCCGTGCTCCGCAGAGCCGGCATCGTCACCGCGACCCGGGACGGCGCGACCGTCGTCTACGCCCTCTCCAGTCCGGACGTCGGACACCTGCTGATCGCCGCCAGGGCCATCCTCACCGACATGCTAGCCGGACAGGGCGAGTTGCTGGCCGAACTTCGCGCCGAAGCACGCGGCTAGCCGAATACCAGCGCGACGGCGGTCCATTGTCTCGAAAACCCATCTTGTCGCTCTTTGGGCCTTGACAGTTCGGTGCGCTGAAGGAAATTGACCGCAGGGCGGATTAATCGCGACTTCGGGCTCTCCACGGCGTTCCTCTCCTGTCCGACCAGGGCCGGACGACCGCGTTTCACGAGGTACGCGCGACTGCTGAATGACGCGCGCTCCTCTTGATTTGATAAATTCGGCGACCATGGGCGGGCAGGGGAGAAACGCTCATGAAGCAATGGGTATTCGATTCCGCGGCCTGGTGGCGATTGCCGCGGTGGCCCTTCTGGCCCCGGGAATCGGGCAGCTCTGGGAAACGTCGCTGGAGTCGCTGCCGGAATTCTCCCCGCCGTACGTCGCCGCTACCTGCGGTTTGCCAGGAGGAGGATCCGTTAGGCTCTGGAGCCATGGTCTCCGAGCTGTTCGACCCCAAGGCCTGGCAGGTCGTCGAGGGATTCGACTTCACCGACATCACCTACCACCGAGCTGTCGACCAGGGCACCGTGCGCATCGCCTTCAACCGGCCCGAGGTGCGCAACGCCTTCCGGCCGCAGACGGTCGATGAGCTGTACCGCGCCTTCGACCACGCCCGGCAGAGCAGCGACGTCGGCTGCGTGCTGCTCACCGGCAACGGGCCCTCGCCCAAGGACGGCGGCTGGGCGTTCTGCTCGGGCGGCGACCAGCGCATCAGGGGCAAGGACGGCTACCAGTACGCCGACGGCACCAAGGCGACCGGCCGCCTGCACATCCTGGAGGTGCAGCGGCTGATCAGGTTCATGCCCAAGGTCGTCATCTGCGTGGTGCCCGGCTGGGCCGCGGGCGGCGGGCACAGCCTGCACGTCGTCGCCGACCTGACGCTGGCCAGCGAGGAGCACGCCCTCTTCAAGCAGACCGACGCCGACGTGGCCAGCTTCGACGGCGGCTTCGGCTCGGCCTACCTGGCCCGCCAGGTGGGCCAGAAGTTCGCCCGCGAGATCTTCTTCCTCGGCGACACCTACACCGCGGCCGACGCCCACCGGATGGGCATGGTCAACGCGGTCGTGCCGCACGCCGAGCTGGAGACGACCGCGCTGGAGTGGGCCCGCAAGGTCAACGGCAAGTCGCCGACCGCGCAGCGCATGCTGAAGTACTCCTTCAACCTGATCGACGACGGCCTGGTGGGTCAGCAGCTCTTCGCCGGTGAGGCGACCCGGCTGGCCTACATGACCGACGAGGCCGCCGAGGGCCGCGACTCCTTCCTGGAGAAGCGGGAGCCCGACTGGAGCCCCTACCCCTGGCACTACTGATGATCGAGGTGCCTCCGGCGCTCCGTGCCCACCACCTGAAGCACGAGGCCGACGCGGGCGCCGCCTGGTCGGACGGGCTGCCCGCGCTGGCCGAGAGCTTTCTCAACCGCTGGGACCTGCGCCCGGACGGGCCCGCGGCGCACGGGATGATCGCGCTGGTGCTGCCCGTCGTGCGCGCCGACGGGTCGCGGGCCGCGCTCAAGCTGCAGCCGGTCAACGACGAGAGCGCGGGCGAGGCTCCCAGCCTGCGGGCGTGGGCGGGCGACGGCTCGGTGCTGCTGCTCGACGAGGATCCCGCGACGGGGACGATGCTGCTCGAACGCCTGGACGGCGGGCGGTCGCTGTCGTCGGTGCCCGATGACATGGAGGCGCTGCGGATCCTGTCGGAGCTGCTGGCCAGGCTCGTCGTGCTGCCCGCGCCACCTGGGATGCGGCGGCTCGCCGACGTCGCCGAGGCCATGCTCGCCGCCGTGCCCGGCGCGCTGCCCGAGCTCGGGGAGGGCGACGCCGGGTGGCTGCGGACCTGCGCGGGCGCGGTGCGGGAGCTGGCCGGGGAGGCGGGTGACCGGTTGCTGCACTGGGATCTGCACTATGACAACGTGCTGGCCGGTGAGCGGGAGCCGTGGCTGGCGATCGACCCCAAGCCGCTGGCCGGGGACCCGGGGTTCGATCTGCTGCCGGCGCTGTGGAACCGGTGGGGGGACGTGGCGGCGAGCGGGGATGTGGCGCGGGCCGTACTGCGGCGCTTCGATCTGATGGTGGACGTGCTGGGGCTCGACCCGGGGCGGGCCGCCGGGTGGACGCTGGGCCGGGTGCTGCAGAACGCGCTGTGGGACGTGGAGGACGGCGAGCCCGCCCTCGACCCGGCCCAGCTCGCCATCGCCGAGGCGGTCCTGCGGCGCGCCTGATCCGTCAAGTCGCGCACTAACCGGCCAAGCCGACTTAAGAGGTTAGAGATTGACCAAGGTCAGGGCGGGTACGTACTCGACGCCCCCGACGACGGCTGTTCGACGGGGGCACCAATGTGCTCAGGACACCAAGATGGCGATCTTGCCCCGGCCGTGCCTGGTCTCGATCTCGCGGTGGGCGTCCGCGGCCCGCTCCAGCGGGTAGGTCCGGCGGATCGGGAAGACGAACTCGCCCCTGCTGATCAGCTCGGCGTACCGGCCCAGCCGCTCGGCGCTTCTGACGCCCTGCGTGGTCTTGACGCCGAGCCCGGCGGCGCGCTCGTGCTCGAACAGCGTCAGGATCCGGGCGCGGTCCTTGACCAGTTCCAGGGAGACCTCCAGGGCGTGACCGCCCGCTCCGTCCAGGGCCGCGTCCACACCCTGGGGAGCCAGCGCGCGCACCCGGTCGGCCAGGCCGTCGCCGTACGCCACCGGGATCGCGCCGAGTTCCCGCAGGTAGTCGTGGTTCTCCGGGCGGGCGGTGCCGATGACGGTGGCGCCGCGCATCCGCCCGAGCTGCACCGCCGCGGTGCCGACCGATCCGGCCGCGGCGTGGATCAGGACGGTGTCGCCCTCGCCCACGGCCAGCCCGTCCATGGCCAGCTCGGCCGTCTGCACACCCGCCGTGAGCGCCCCCGCGACCTCCCACGGCACATTGGCGGGCTTGGGCGTGACATTGGCCGAGGGCACCACGATGTACTCGGCGTAGGCGTTGAGCAGCGAGAACCCCAGTACCTCCGCCCCCACCGCGACCTCGGTCACCCCCTCACCCACCTGATCCACCACCCCGGCGAACTCGTTGCCCGGCACGCGCGGCAGCGGAGTGTCCACACCCTGGGGAACCCATCCCGCCCGCACGGCGGCGTCGAAGGGCTGTACGCCCGCGGCCTTCACCCGCACCCGCACCTCCCCCTGGCCGGCCTGCGGCGTCTCCAACTCCATCACGCGCAGCACCTCGGGCCCACCGGCGGACGAAAAAGCAGCAGCTCTCATGGGAAACAGCCCCCTTGTCTCGGATACCGCCCCCAGCCTGCAACCTCAAGTCATCTTGAGGTCAACCCACCCGTCCCCCCATGAGCTGACGTGGCGTAGTAATTTGGCTACGTACGGCACACATCAGGATTCGGGGGAATCATGAGTCACCTGGTCGCCATCGCGTACCCGGACGCCAACACCGCCATTCAGGTCCGGGACCGGCTGTTCGCCATGCAGAAGGAGAAGCTGATCACGCTCGAGGACGCGGCCGTCGTCGAGCGCCAGCAGGACGGGAACATCAAGCTCCACCAGGTCGCCAGCGCCGTCGGGATGGGCGCCGCGGGCGGCGCGCTCTGGGGCGGCCTGATCGGGCTGCTCTTCTTCATGCCGCTACTCGGCATGGCGCTCGGCGCGGCCGGCGGCGCCGCCAGCGGCAAGATGACCGACCTGGGGGTGGACGACAAGTTCATGAAGGATCTCGGCGAGGATCTCACGCCCGGCACCGCGGCGCTGTTCCTGCTGGTCGTCAAGAGCACACCGGACAAGGTGGTCCCGGAGATCGCCCAGTACGGCGGGCACATCCTCAAGACCTCGCTGAGCACCGAGGCGGAGACCCGTCTGCGCGAGACCCTGGAGGCCGCCGAAGCCCAGGCCCGGCCCGGCACGCAGCCCCAGGGCTGACCACGACCGGGCGGGGCCCGCAGCACCCGCCCGGCGCGGAACTCCCTCCCAGGAGTGAGCCGGGAAACCGCTCCTGTCGGCGATCACACGGGCCTCCTGATCTCCGAGGATGGGACCAACCAGCCCAGGAGGTCCCGATGCTCACCTATGAGGAAAGATTGGACGCCCCTGCCCCACTGGCCGCGACCTGCCCTCCGGCGGCAACGGCCTGATCGGCATCCGGGAGCGCGCCACCGCCTGCGGCGGCACCGCGAGCACCGGCCCCCGCCCCGACGGCCCCGGCTTCCAGGTCTCGGTACGGCTCCCGCTGACCGCCCGGACGGTGACGGCATGACGATCCGCGTGGTGGTCGCCGACGACCAGGAACTGGTCCGCGGCGGATTCGCGATGATCCTGGACGCCCAGCCCGACATCCAGGTCGTGGCCAAGGCGGGCGACGGCCAGGAGGCGCTGGAGGCGGTCCGCGCGCACCGGCCCGACGTGCTGCTGCTCGACATCCGGATGCCCAGGATGGACGGGATCGAGGCGGCGCGGCTGGTGTGCGCGGAGAGCGAGTGCCGGGTGCTCATGCTGACCACGTTCGACCTGGACGACTACCTCTACGACGCGCTGCGCGCGGGGGCGAGCGGGTTCCTGCTCAAGGATGTACGGCGGGACGACCTCGTGCACGCCGTCCGGGTGGTGGCGGCGGGCGAGTCCCTGCTGGCGCCGTCGGTGACCAGCAAGCTCATCGCCGAGTTCACCTCCAGGCCGAGCGCGCCGGGCGGGGTGCCGGTGGCGGAGCGGCTGGCTGTGCTCACCGTGCGGGAGCGGGAGACGCTGCAGCTCATCGCGCGCGGGCTGTCGAACGCGGAGATCGCCGAGTCGATGGTGGTCAGCGAGCACACGGTGAAGACGCATGTGAGCAAGGTGCTGACCAAGCTCGGGCTGCGGGACCGGGTGCAGGCGGTGATCGCGGCGTACGAATCTGGCCTGGCCGTACCCGGTATTTCGTGAAATTTAGTGATCCGCAAGCAGGCTGCAATGTCATTACGAATACTCAGAAAGGACACATAACGGGGATATAGTCGGCCTCTTCGCAGGGGGCACACCGAGGGGGACACCAACGCAGATGGGCGACTTCGTCGACTCCGCGCTGGCCTTCCCGGCCGTGCTCTTCAGCTTCCTGCTCGTGGTCGTGGCCGGCTACTGGATCGTCGTGATGTTCCTCGGCGCGGATCTCGACACCGAGGGACTGCAGCTCCCGCTCGGCCTCGGCGGCGTGCCCGCGGCCGTCGCCTTCTCCGTCTTCGTCGCCCTCGCCTGGTTCATCAGCCTCGCGGGCGTCACCCTGCTCAGTGGCCTGCCGCTGATGTTCGCCGTGCTCGCGGCCGCCCTCGCCGGGGCCTGGCTCGGCACCCGCCTGACGATCATCCCGCTCCGGCGGTTGTTCCCGGACGCCGCGGAGCCCTCGCGCAACGACTTCGTCGGCCGCATGTGCGTCATCCGCACCGGCCGTGCCGGCAACGACTTCGGCCAGGCCGAGGTCACCGCCGCCGACGGCTCCTCGGCCGTCGTGCAGGTCCGTACGACCGGTGAGGACAGCCTCGGTCGCGGCCAGCACGCCATGATCTTCGATTACGACGCAGAGGGCGAGTTCTTCTGGGTCATGCCCTATGAAAGGGATCACTAGTGGATGTCATCTCCGCCGGCTTCGGCATCCTGCTGGCCGTCATTCTGATCGTCGTCATCGGCCTGATCTTCACCATCAGCCGCCTGTTCCGAAAGGTGGAACAGGGCAAGGCGCTCATCGTCTCCAAGGTCCGGCGGGTGGACGTCACCTTCACCGGCGCGGTGGTCCTCCCCGTGCTGCACAAGGCCGAGGTGATGGACATCTCGGTGAAGACCATCGAGATCGTACGCGCCGGTCAGGAAGGCCTGATCTGCCGCGACAACATCCGGGCCGACATCCGGATCACCTTCTTCGTCCGGGTCAACAAGACCGTGGAGGACGTCATCAAGGTCGCCCAGGCGATCGGCACCGTCCGCGCCAGCGACGAGCGCACCCTGCAGGAACTGTTCAACGCGAAGTTCTCCGAGGCGCTCAAGACCGTCGGCAAGCAGCTCGACTTCGTCGACCTCTACACCAAGCGCGACGAGTTCCGCGACCAGATCATCCAGGTCATCGGCACCGACCTCAACGGCTACAGCCTTGAGGACGCGGCGATCGACTTCCTCGAGCAGACCCCGATGTCCAAGCTCGACCCGGCCAACATCCTCGACGCCCAGGGCATCCGCAAGATCACCGAGCTGACGGCCGGCGAGAACGTGCGGACCAACGAGTTCCGCAGGCACGAGGAGAAGGAGATCACCCGCCAGAACGTGGACGCCCGCGAGGCCATCCTCGAACTGGAGCGCCGCCAGGCCGACGCGGAGATCAAGCAGCGCCGCGAGGTGGAGACCATGCGGGCGCGCGAGGAGGCGGAGATCGCCCGCGTGCAGGCCGAGGAGCGGCTCAAGGCCACCAGCGCCGCCATCAAGACCGACGAGCAGATCGGCGTCCAGCACGAGAACCGCGCCCGCGAGGTCGCCGTCGCGGAGAAGAACCGCGAGCGGGTCATCGCCATCGAGAGCGAGCGGATCGAGAAGGACCGCATGCTGGAGGTCATCTCCCGCGAGCGGGAGACCGAGCTGTCGCGCATCTCCAAGGACAAGGAACTGGAGACCGAGAAGCGCTCCATCGCCGAGGTCGTCCGCGAGCGCATCGTGGTGGAGAAGACGGTCGCCGAGCAGGAGGAGGCCATCAAGCGGCTGCGCGCGGTCGAGGAGGCCGAGCGGCTGCGGCAGACCCTGATCATCCAGGCCGAGGCCGAGGCGCAGGAGAACCTGGTCAAGGACATCAAGGCGGCCGAGGCCGCCGAGGCCGCCTCCAAGCACCGGGCGCGCGAGGCGCTGGTGCTCGCCGAGGCCCGGCAGCAGGCCGCCGACCTCGACGCCAGGGCGAAGATCCGGCTGGCCGAGGGCATCCAGGCGGAGACCGCCGCGGCCGGGCTGGCCGAGGTGCAGGTCAAGGAGCGGGACGCGGAGGCGATCGAGAAGGTCGGCCGCGCCGAGGCGATCGTGGTGAGCGAGAAGCTCAAGGCCGAGGCCGAAGGCGCGCGGGCGATGGCGGTGGTCGAGGGCGAGCGGCTCAAGGCCGAGGCCGAGGGCGAGCGGGCCAAGGCGCTGGTCATCGGCGACCGGCTCAAGTCGGAGGCCGAAGGCCGGCAGGCGATGGCGCTGGCCGAGGCCGCGACCGTCGGCGAGAAGCTCAAGGCCGAGGCCGAGGGTCTCACCGAGAAGGCCGCCGCGCTGGCCGCGCTGGACGACGCGAGCCGGGCGCACGAGGAGTACCGCCTGCGGCTCGACGCCGACAAGGAGATCAGGCTCAAGCACATCGACGTCCAGCGGCAGATCGCCGAGTCCCAGGCGAGCGTGGTGGCCGCGGGCCTGTCGAAGGCGAACATCGACATCGTCGGCGGGGACACGATGTTCTTCGACAAGGTGGTCGGCTCGATCACCGCGGGCAAGGTCGTGGACGGGTTCGTGGAGCACTCCGGGGTGGCCAGGGCGATCGCGGAGCCGTACCTCAACGGGTCGGCCAGCCTGCCCGGGGACCTGGCGCGGCTGATCGGCGGGATCAGCACCGAGGATGTCAAGAACCTCACCGTCTCCACGCTGCTGATGCAGCTCATCGCGAACGGCGGCCCCGACTCCGCCAAGCTGAACGAACTGCTGGAGTCCGCCAAGCGGCTGGGCGTGGCCGAGTCGCCGGTGGCCGCGCTCACGGCGGTGAAGCACTGACATGACGACCGAGCAGGCGGGGCCCGGCCCGGCGCGGGGCGCCGCCTCCGGCCCCACGACTCCAGGCACGGACGCGAGTACGGCCAGCGCCGGGATCGGCGGGATCGAGGCCGGGACCTACGAGGTCCTGCGCACCCGCCTGGCGAACCAGGCCAGGGAACTGGCCAGGGCGGCCGAGGCGGTGAACGCCGAGCGCCTGAAGGTGTTCGGCGGCGCCGAGCTGCGCCTGATCGGCACCGAGCGGATCCGTACCGAGAACAACTGCGTGCCGCGCGACATCGTCTCCGTGGGCGATTTGATGATCTTCGGCTACAACGTCTTCATCGGCCTCAAGCCCGAGACCACGGTCGACGACGTCTTCTCCGTGCACTCCTTCTCCCGCGAGGACGAGGCGTTCCGGTTCGACGCCGGGACGCTGCCCGCGCTGCAGGACGACCAGTTCAAGAAGGACTTCGCCGAGCTGTACCGGTACTACAAGGAGACCCGCCTGCTGCAACTGCGCAGGGTGGAGGGCAAGCTGCTGGCGGTCTTCCAGACGGGCCCGGCGGACCTGCGCGTGCTCCGCTGGTCAGTCACCACCACCGGAGTCCCGAAATATCAGGACAATCGGGGGGAGCGGGATCATGTCTTCCCGCCCTCGCACGACTTCGAGTGGATCCCCACCACCCGCGACGACCACATCCTCGGCCGCCACCCGCACATCTCCATCCAGGGCGAGGTGTTCGTCGAGACCGTCGGCGGCGACCTCACCGTCAAGATCGAGAACAACACCGAGTCCGGCGCCGGCGTCTACCGCGAGCCGGTCGCCGAGCCGCTGCAGAGCCTGGCCGACGCCGACGTCGAGCACGCCAGGATCGGCCCGCTCATCCTGCTGCGCGTCAAGCCGTACAAGGAGGACGAGTGGCGGCACCTGGTGTTCAACACCAGGACCAAGGGCGTGGTGCGGCTCGACGGGATCGGGCAGGCGTGCCAGCGGCTGCCGGAGGACCAGGGGCTGATCTTCCCCGGCGGCTACTACCTGTCCACGGGCGTGTCCAAGACGTTCGACACCGACGTGACGGATCTGGAGTTCGAGCGGGTGATCCGCTCCCCCAACGGTGAGGACGTGCTGTACGCCTTCCACGCCAAGGGGGACGGGCGGTCGCTGCTGCTGCCGTACAACGTGATCAGGAAGGAGGTCGCCAACCCGATCCCCTGCCACGGCTACTCGATCTTCGACGACGGCACGCTGGTCGTCTTCCGGGCGACCTCCGACGAGCCCACCCGCGTGCACCCGATGCAGGTCTGGCAGACGCCGTACGTCTCCGACACCTACGCCGCCGCGCAGCCCGTCGGCACCGGGCCACTGGACCGGATCGGCAACGCCGAGCTGGTCAGGGGCGTGTCCGACTGCCTGTCGGTGGCCCGCATGGTCGAGGAGATGGCGCCCTCGGCGGCGACGTTCGAGGCGCTCATCGCCACCTGCACGCGGGCCTTCGACCACTACCACTGGCTGGGCGAGCAGGGCCTGCGCACCCCGCTGGCCGACGTCCGGGCGACCGCCGAACAGGTCCTCGACGAGTACGAGAACGTCGAACAGCTCACCCTCCAGGCCAGGACCACCCTGGAGCGGGCCGCCGCCGAGACCACCGAGCTGGTCCGGAAGGCCAGAGGCGAGACGCTCACCTCCGCCGACGCCTGGGTGTCCCGGCTGGCCGAGCTGCGCCGCCGCCAGGGCGGCCTGGTGACCCTGCGCGAGACCCGGTACATCGACCTGAGCAGGCTCGACGAGCTGGCCGCCGAGCTGTCCGGCGAGCTCGAATCCGTGGGCCGCCGCGCGGTCTCCTTCCTGGAGGGCACCGACGCCTTCACCGGCTACCACGCGGCCGTCGCCCAGTTGGAGGCCGACGCCGCCGCCATCGCCACCGCCGCCGAGGCCGCGCCGGTCGGCGAGCGGCTGGCCGCGCAGGCCGAAGGGCTTGAGGTGGTCACCGAGGTGGTGGGCTCGCTCGACATCGCCGACGCCACCGTCCGCACCTCGATCCTGGAGCGGATCGGGGAGGTGATGGGCGGGGTCAACCGGGCGCGGGCCGTACTCGACGGGCGGCGCAGGCAGTTGCTGTCCACCGAGGGGCGGGCCGCGTTCGCCGCCGAGTTCGCCCTGTTCGGGCAGGCGGTCACCGGGGCGCTGGCGATGGCCGACACGCCCGAGCGGTGCGACGAGCAGCTCGGGCGGCTGATGCTGCAACTGGAGAACCTGGAGTCGCGCTTCGGGGAGTTCGACGACTTCGCCCAGTTGCTGACCGGCAAGCGGGAGGACGTCTACGAGGCGTTCTCGGCGCGCAAGCAGACCCAGCTCGACGAGCGGGCCCGGCGCGCCGACCGGATCTCCACCTCCGCCGAGCGCATCCTGGCCAGCGTGGCCAGGCGGGTGGCGACGCTGGGGTCGCTGGAGGAGGTCAACACCTACTTCGCCACCGACCCGATGGTGTCGAAGCTGCGCGCGGTGGCCGCCGAGCTGCGCGAGCTGGGCGACTCGGTACGCGCCGAGGAGCTCGAAGGCCGGGTCAAGGCCGCCCAGCAGGAGGCGGGGCGGTCGCTGCGGGACCGCCTCGACCTCTTCTCCGACGGCGGCGAGACGCTGCGCCTGGGCCGCCACCGGTTCGCGGTCAACACCCAGCCGATCGACCTGACCCTGGTGCCGCACGACGGCGAGATGCAGTTCGCGATCACCGGCACCGACTACCGCTCCCCCGTCCCCGCCGACTTCGCCGACACCCGCCCGTTCTGGGACCAGCTCGTCGTCTCCGAGACCCCGGCCGTCTACCGCGCCGAACACCTGGCCGCCACCCTCCTCGCGTCCACCCCACCCGAGGAACTCCACACCGCCAACCTCCTCGACCTGGTACGGCGAGCCTCCGAGGACCGCTACGACGAGGGCTACGAACGCGGCGTCCACGACCACGACGCCGCCGCCATCCTGGACACCCTCTTCCGCCTGCGCGAAGGCGCCGGACTGCTGCGCTACACCCCCGAGGCCCGCTCCCTCGCCCAGCTCTGCTGGTCCCACGGCCTCGACGATGTTTCACGTAAAACATTCACCACCCGCGCCACCTCCCTGGCCCGCGCCCGCGAAGCCTTCGGCCACACCGCCGCGATCGAGTCCCTCGCCCAGGAGCTGGCCGCCCGGGTCGCCGACTTCCAGACCCGCCTGAGCGCGAGCGCGGATCTCGGCCTGGCTGCGCTCGCCGGGGAGTACCTCGTCGAGGAGCTCGCCGCCCAACCGGCCGGCTTCGTCACCAGCGCGGCGGCGCGCGACCTGCTCGACCGGTTCCGCCAGGCGCTCGGGCCGTCCAAGGCGAGAGAGTTCGACGACGACCTGCGCGCCCTGGGGGGCGACCTGGTGGCGAAGGTGCAGCTCGTCCAGGCGTGGTTGAGCGCGTTCGATCCGGTGCCCGAGCTGGCCGAGGCGATAGCCGTACAGCTGTGTGACCTGCCGAGGCACGACTCCAGTGCCATGCTCACCGCGACCGTCGAGGGGCTGCTCGGCACGCACCCGCGGGTCGCCGACCGGAAGCTGGAGCTGCGGCTGGACGAGACGCTGGCCAGGACCAGGGTGTTCAGGCAGGAGCGGGTGCCCGCGTTCCGGGCCTACCAGCGGCGGCGCGGCGAGCTGGTCGCCGCCGAGCGCGACCGGCTGCGGCTGGAGGAGTACAAGCCCAAGGTGATGAGCGCGTTCGTGCGCAACCGCCTGCTCGACGAGGTGTACCTGCCGCTGATCGGCGACAACCTGGCCAAGCAGCTCGGCGCGGCGGGCGAGGGCAAGCGCACCGACCAGATGGGCCTGCTGCTGCTCATCTCCCCGCCCGGCTACGGCAAGACGACCCTGATGGAGTACGTCGCCAGCCGCCTCGGCCTGGTCTTCGTCAAGGTGAACGGCCCGGCCCTGGGCCACGAGGTCACCTCGCTGGACCCGGCCGACGCGCCGGACGCCACCGCCAGGCAGGAGGTGGAGAAGATCTCCTTCGCGCTGGAGTCGGGCAACAACACGCTGCTCTACCTGGACGACATCCAGCACACCTCGCCGGAGCTGCTGCAGAAGTTCATCTCGCTGTGCGACGCGCAGCGCCGCATCGAGGGCGTCTGGAACGGCCGGACCCGGACCTACGACCTGCGCGGCAAGCGGTTCGCGGTGTGCATGGCGGGCAACCCGTACACCGAGTCGGGGCAGCGGTTCCGCATCCCCGACATGCTGGCCAACCGCGCGGACGTGTGGAACCTCGGCGACGTGCTGTCGGGCCGGGACGAGCTGTTCGCGCTGAGCTACATCGACAACGCGCTCACCTCGAACCCGGTGCTCGCGCCGCTGTCCACTCGCGACCGGGGCGACGTGGAGATCCTGGTCAGGCTGGCCAGGGGGGACGAGTCGGTGCGTACCGACCAGCTCGCCCACCCGTACTCCAAGGTCGAGCTGGACCAGATCCTGAACGTGCTGCGCAAGTTGCTGCGGGTGCAGCGGGTGGTGCTGGCCAACAACCAGGCCTACATCGCCTCGGCCGCGCAGTCGGACGAGGCGCGCACCGAGCCGCCGTTCCGCCTGCAGGGCTCCTACCGCAACATGAACAAGCTGGCCGAGCGCATCGTCCCGGTGATGAACGACGCCGAGCTGGAGTCGGTCATCGACGACCACTATGTGGGCGAGGCGCAGACGCTCACCACGGGGGCAGAGTCCAACCTGCTCAAGCTGGCCGAGTTGCGCGGACGGCTGACGCCCGCGCAGGAGGCGCGCTGGGCCGAGGTCAAGGCGGCCTACCTGCGGGCGAAGGCGCTCGGCGGGTCGGCGGACGACCCGGTGACCCGCGCGGTGGGGGCCATCGGGCTGCTCGCCGACCGGGTGGGCGACATCGGCCAGGCCATCCGCCACCCGGACCGCTGACGGCCCGCTCGCCCGCCCCGGCTCCTCAGTCGTCGAGGCGGGCGAGCACCGTGCCGGAGATCTGGGCCAGCACCCGGAGCTGCTCCTCGCTCAGCAGGTCGATGAAGTGCTTGCGGACCGAGGCCACGTGCCCCGGAGCCGCCTCCTCGATCACCCGCAGCCCTTCGGCGGTGAGCACGATCATCGCGCCCCGCCCGTCCTCGGCCACCTCCTGCCTGCGCACCAGCCCGCGCTCCTGCATGCGGCTGAGGTGGTGCGAGAGCCTGCTCTTGGACCAGCGCATGTGGGTGGCCAGCTCGGTCAGCCGTTGGCGGTGTCCCTCGGCCTCCGACAGGTTCGACAGCACGTCGTAGTCGGGCTCCGACAGCCCGGACTCGCGCGACAGGTCGCGCTGCACCTCCAGGTCGAGCAGCAGGCGCATGCGCCGGTACCCGATCCAGGCGGCCATCTCCGTCTCGTTCAGCCAGTTCACGGCCTCATCCTAGTTGACACGTCATCAACTCTCGAGCTCGGCGGTGGCCGCGTTCTGGATGGCCGTGGCCCGGGTCAGGAAGTCGAGGATGAGCTCGAGCTGCTCGTCGGTGTAGCCGTCGTACAGCTCGGTCAGCCCTGCCACCAGGCCGTGGAACATGTCGCCGAACATGGCCAGCCGCTCCCGGTTGAGCTCCACGATGACCCGGCGCCGGTCCTTGGCGTCCTTCACCCGGCGCACCATCCACTTGGCCTCCAGCCGGTCGATGAGCCCACTCACCGAGGCCGGCGCGAGGCCGGTGTGCTTGGACATCTCCCCGGCGGTCAGCGGCCCGAGGCGTTCGAGCACGTCGAGCGCCTTCTCCTCGGTCATGCTCAACCCGACGCGCGCACTGACGACGCCATGGAACATGACCGCCGCGCTGCTGTTCTCCCGGCCCGCGACGAACAGCTTCTCGAGAAGATTCTTTCGGTGATCCGAAATATCTCTGGACACGGCCATCCTCTGGTGCTTATATTTCGTTCGACCGAACGAAATAATCTGAGAAGAGGTTACCAGATGAAGGCTCTGATCATCGGATGCGGGATCGGCGGCCCCACGACCGCGATGGCCCTGCAGCGGGTCGGCATCGACGCCGAGATCTTCGAGGCGTACGGCGCCGCCGCCGACGGCGTCGGCTCCTTCCTGAACATCGCCTCCAACGGCCTGGACGGCCTGCGCGTGCTCGGCGCCCACCGCGAGGTCATGGCCGAGGGCGTGCCCACCCCCGAGATGGTCATGTGGAGCGGCAACGGCAAGCGCCTCGGCGCCGTGCCCAACGGGCTGCCCCTGGCCGACGGCACCGTGAGCCACACCATCCTGCGCGCCGACCTCTACCGCGTGATCCGCGACACGGCCGTCTCCCGCGCCGTCCCCATCTCCTACGGCAAGCGCATGGTCTCCTACGAGGACACCGTCCACCAGGTGACCGCCCACTTCGACGACGGCACCGAGGCCACCGGCGACATCCTCATCGCCGCCGACGGCGTCCACTCGCGCACCCGCACCCTGCTCGACCCCGCCGCCCCCGCACCCCGCTACGCGGGCCTGCTCAGCTTCGGCGGCATCGTCAAGGACCCCGACTTCACCGGCGAACCCGGCGTGTACAACATGGTCTTCGGCAAGAAGGCGTTCTTCGGCTACACCGTGGCCACCACGGGCGAGACCTGGTGGTTCGCCAACCTGCCGATGGCCACGCCGCCGAGCAGGCGGGAACTGGCCGCCACCGACTGGCGGCCGATCCTGGTCGAGGCGTTCGCCGGCGACGACAACCAGGCCGCCGAGATCATCCGCAGGAGCATCGTAGAGCCCGGCCTGCCCGTCTACGACCTGCCGCCCGTGCCCACCTGGCACCGGGGCCGGGTGATCCTGACCGGCGACGCCGCGCACGCCACCTCGCCCAGCTCCGGCCAGGGCGCCTCCCAGGCGATCGAGGACGCCCTGGTGCTGGCCAGGTCGCTGCGCGACTCGCTCGGCCACGAGGCGGCGTTCGCCAGGTACGAGGCCGAGCGCAGGGAGCGGGCCGAGCGCGTGGTGGCCTACTCCAAGCGGATCAGCAACAGCAAGGCCGCGGGCCCGGTCGCCCGGGTGTTCCGCGACCTGATGATGCCGATGTTCCTCAAGAAGGCGGCCAGCTCGGAGTCGCTGGCCTGGATGTACCGCCACCACATCGAGCTCTAGAGCATGCGCAGCGCGCCCGCCACGGACTCGGCGCTGGCCGGCAGCAGCGGCAGCCGTACGTCGGGGGTCGGGATCAGGCCTTGGGCGTGCAGCACGCCCTTGATCACGGCCGGGTTGGGCTCGGCGAACAGGGTCGCGGACAGGCGGGCCAGCTTGTGGCCGAGCGCGCGGGCCCGGGGCACGTCGCCGTCGTGCCAGGCGGTGACCAGTTCCGCGAACTCGGCGGTGGCCAGGTGCGCCGAGGCGAGGATCCCGCCGGAGGCGCCCAGCGCCAGCAGCGGCGAGATGACCGCGTCGTCCCCGCCCAGCACCGCGAACCCCTCGGGCAGGTCCCCGAGCAGGGCGACCGCGTCCTGGTCGAGCCCGCCGGCCGCGTACTTCACCCCGTCGACCATCGGCAGCGCGCCCAGCCGCCGCAGCGCCGCGGCGCTCAGCGCCTGCCCCGTCCGGTAGGGGATGTGGTAGATCACCAGTGGCACCGGCGTCTCCGCCGCCAGCGCCTCGAAGTGCGCGATCACCCCGCGCTCGCCCGGCCGGACGAAGCTCGGCACCGTCACCAGCGCCGCCACCGCCGACTCCGGCAGCTCGCGCAGCGCCCGCGCGGTCGCCCTGGTGTCGCTGCCGCCCGCCCCGACGATCAGCTCCGCGCCGCGCGCCGCGCACACCCGCGCACACGCCTCGATCACCTGGCGCCGCTCGCTCCCGTCGAGCGTCGCGACCTCCCCGGTGGTCCCCAGCGCGACCAGGCCGACGGCCCCCTGATCGAGTACGGCCTGCGCCAGCTTCTCCAGCGCGTCCACCGCCACCTCGCCGTCGGGGGCGAACGGCGTGATCATCGGTATGTAGATTCCGCTCAGCATGCCTTCAGGCTGACGCGCCCCGACCCCTTAGGTCCAGCTCCGATTTCTACGGTCGAGATTAAGCTGACCTGATGCTCGACCCGCGCAAGCTCCGTCTGCTCCGCGAACTGTCCCGCCGCGGCACCATCGCCGCCGTCGCCGAGGCGATGACCTTCACCCCGTCCGCGGTCTCCCAGCAACTCGCCGCCCTGGAACGGGAGGCGGGCGTCCCCCTCCTGGAGCGCACCGGCCGCACCGTGACTCTCACCCCCGCCGCCCACCTGCTGGTCCGGCACGCGGAAGCCGTACTCGAAGAGTTGGAGCGGGCCGCGGCCGCGCTGGCGGCCACCCGCACCGGGTTGTCCGGGCCGCTGCGGATCGGCGCGTTCCCCACCGCGGCCCGCACGCTGCTGCCGCCCGCACTGGTCGAGCTGGCCCTGCGACACCCCGCCCTGGAGCCGATGGTGTCCGAGATCGACCCCGCCGACGTCTCCGACGCGCTGCGGGCGGGCGAGCTGGACCTGGCGCTGATCCACGAGTACGACTTCGTGCCCCAGGTCCTGGACGCCGGGGTGGCGGGCGAGCCGCTGTTCACCGAGCCGATCTACCTGGCCTCGGCCTCCCCCGGCCACCGCGGCCTGGCCGACGCCCGGGAGGAGCCGTGGATCGTCGGCAAGCCCGGCACGCTCTGCCACACCATGACCATCCGCGCCTGCCAGGCCGAAGGCTTCGAGCCGCGGGTCCGCCACCGCATCGACGACTTCGACGCCGTCCTGGCCCTGGTCGCGGCGTCCCAGGGCGTCGCCCTGATCCCCCGCCTGGCCGCCCTGTCCCCGCCCTCCGGCGTCACCCTCACCCCGCTACCGATCCGCCGCCGCACCCTGACCGCCGTCCGCAAGGGCTACGGCGCCCACCCCGCCATCCGAGCGACCGTCACCGCACTCCAGGCAGCCTTCAGGACAAAGTCCATAGCATCTAAGTAAGATTGAAACTTACTTAGATGCGATCTTACTTAGGAGCCCGCCATGGTGGTCGAGTTCTCCGGACGCGCGCACGACCTCCGAACGCTGAACGACCAGCTAGATCTGATCAGGAGGGGGAAACTGGCCACACGTGGTCGCGCTTTGACCATGACAGGCCGACGGCGGGTGGGAAAGTCCCGGCTGGTCCAGGAGTTCTGTGATCGGTCCGGTCTGCCATACGTGATCTTCCAAGCTTCGCGCGGCCGAGCACCCGCAGCGGAGCGGAATGACTTCGTCGAGGCCATGGTCTGCGCGGGACT
Organism: Nonomuraea sp. NPDC046570; assembly: GCF_040645915.1. NCBI lineage: Bacteria > Bacillati > Actinomycetota > Actinomycetes > Streptosporangiales > Streptosporangiaceae > Nonomuraea > Nonomuraea sp. NPDC046570. The sequence goes on from NZ_JBEYZF010000010.1 coordinate 77,568, forward strand.
ACCCGCTGTCGATCTTGTGTCAGGGGCCCGGCCACAGGACTGGAATCAAGCCCTGCGAGCCCTCGCCCAGGCCACCGGAGACGAACCCGCCATCATCGTCCTCGACGAGGTTCCCTGGCTGATCGAGCAGGACCACGAGTTCGAGGGCGCCCTGCAGACGGTCTGGGACAGATTCCTGTCAGCCAAGCCGCTCCTGCTGATCCTGGTCGGCAGCGACCTCACCATGATGGAAGCGCTTCAACAGTACGGCAGGCCCTTCTTCGGAAGGGCCGCCCGCATGACCATCCGGCCACTCGATCTCGCCGACGTGGCCGGGATGACCAAGCTGCCCGCCGCCGATGCCATCGACGCGCTGCTGGTCACCGGCGGCTTCCCGGAGATCGTTCGATCCTGGGAACCGGAGATGGACCGGGTCGGCTTCCTCCGCCAGAGCCTTGATTCGCCGCTGTCCCCGCTCCTCGCGGCCGGAGAGCTCACGCTGCTGGGCGAGTTCCCCGCCTCAACCCACAGCCGGATGGTCCTGGAAGCCGTAGGGGCAGGGGAACGAACCTTCGCCAACATCGCCGGCAAGGTCGGCGGCGTGAATCCGCTGCCTTCCGGAACCCTTGCCCCCATCCTCGCCAATCTCGTGGGCAAAGGAGTGGTCAGCGCGGAACTACCGCTGTCCACCAAGGCCGACACCAGGAACAAGCGCTATCGGGTGGCCGACCCCTACCTGCGCTTCTGGCTAACGTTCCTGCGCCGCGCGATCGCCGACAGTGAGCGTGGCAGACCGGACCTGGCTCTGCGGCGAATCGAACGATCCTGGAGCGCGTGGCGGGGTCGTGCCGTGGAACCGATCATTCGCGAGACCCTGGCCAGGGCGCTGCCCGACGACAGATGGCCGGATACCGAGGAGATCGGCGGCTGGTGGAACCGGCAGAACAACCCAGAGATCGATCTTGTGGGAGCGGACAAGGGGCCGGTCGCCGGTCAGATTCACTTCGTCGGGTCGATCAAGTGGTTCGACAACCGCCTCTTCGACCGTCACGACTACGACCAACTGGTCAAGGACGGGAGCTTCGTACCCGGTGCGACCCCGGAGACCCCCAGGATCGCGATCTCCCGGGCGGGCTTCGAGTCCGGGGTGCCCGTCGACCAGTGCTGGGGGCCTGAGGAGTTGCTCGGGGTCTGGGCGGGCTGAGAAGGGTCTCAGTGTCTCTCAGGGCGGGCACAGCGCCCAGGGAGCAGGCTGGAGGCATGGATCTTCTGCTGAGCACCCCCGCCGTCGTCCAAGGTCTGCGCAAGGTCGAGACCCGGATCAGGAGGCTGAGCGCCTCCTCCACGCTCCCCGGCATCAACGAGGGCGCCGCGCGGATCGTCAGCGCGGGCGGCAAACGGCTCAGACCCGCTCTGTCCCTGGCCACCGCGCTGGCGCTGGGCGGCTCGATCGACCGCCGGACGGTCACCGCCGCGGCCTGCGTCGAGCTCATCCACGCCGGGTCGCTGGTGCACGACGACCTGATGGACAGGGCCACCGAACGCCGGGGCGCCAAGACGCTGAACGCCGACCTCGGCGACGGCAAGGCCCTGGTCATCGGCGACTTCATGCTGGCCAGGGCGGGCCTGGCGGCGATCACCTCGGTGTCCAGGCCGGTCGCCGAGGTGCTGGCCGCGACGGTGGTGGAGCTGACCGAGGGGCAGTACCTGGAGACGGCCGAGCAGTTCAACCTGGCCAGGACGGAGGAGAGCGCGCTCAGATCCGTGACGGGCAAGACGGCGGCGCTGTTCAGGGCGGGCTGCCTGGTGGCGGCGGTCTGCGCGCACGCGGGCCCGGAGGAGCGGGCCAGGATGTCCGCGTACGGCGAGCGCTTCGGCCTGATCTTCCAGATCCTCGACGACCTGCTCGACCTGGCCGCCCCCGCCGAACTGCTGGGCAAGCCCGCCGGCAACGACCTGCGCCAGGGCGTCTACAGCGTCCCGTTCCTGCGCGCCCTGGCCGGGGACCCCGAGCTGGGACCGCTGCTGGCCGAGGACGTCGACGCGGTGCTGTCCAGGCTCAGGCGGGGCCCGATGGTGGCCGACACCCTGGAGTACTGCCGCGCCCTGGCCGCCGACGCGCAGGGCGTACTGCCCGTGATCGCCGACCGCGAGATCGCCGCCGCCCTGCACGCCCTGCCCACCGCCTATATCGACAGAGTCGCCGAAATGACCCGTCACGCTGCGTTGACCTACCCCAGTTGAGATTTGTTGGGACAATTAGTAGAAATCCCAAGCCAAACCCCGCAAAGAGTGCTCATACTGGAAAACAGCTGGCCATTCAGGAGCGCGCTCATGCGGAAGACACCCCCTCGCATGACCACGGAGAAGCAGCTCGAGTCGACTGCCTTCCTCCAACTCACCGCCGTGGACTTCAGCGGCATCTACGCGGTCCATCTGGCCGCCAAGGACGAACGTCTGAAAATGACCCGGCTGGCGATGAGCCTGCTCTCGGTGCCGTTCGCCGCCGCGATCGCGCTCACCAGCACGAAGGTCGTTGACCCGGCCAGCCTCACCAGCTGGGAGCGGGTGCCGCCCTACCTCTTCGCGCTCGTGGCCGCCTTCGGGCTGCTCGGCGTGCTGCCCTTCCTGCGCCTCATCGAAGCGGTCAACGCGCACGCCAGGACCGCACGGGCGATCAACAACTTCCGGCTGCTCTACGTGTCGAGACTCAAGGACGAGCTCGGCTGGGAGCCGAACCTGCCGATCGACCCGCGCTTCCCCGAGACGTACGCGCCGCTGGCCTGGCCTGGCATCAACGTCATGATGCTGTCGATCGTCAACTCCGCCTATCTCACGGTCGGCGTCACCGGCCTGAGCGGGTCCGAACCCAACGCACTACTGCTGCTGACCAGCATCCTGCTCGTGGCGCTGGTCCACTACGCGGTCTACTACGTCCGCTGCAACGTCACGCGGCGCCGCCGCCTTCCCCGTGACACGTATTGAGTTCTCCAGACGGGAGACGTGATGCCCAGCCCCGATGATGTGGCGGGGACGAGTGAGTGGAAGTCCTGTGGGGAGGCGTGGATCTGGCTGATGCGCCATGTCTGGACCTCCGGCGCGCCCGCCGACGACGACCGCGGCCCGGTGATCGAAGGTTCCCCGGTGCTGTTCGAGATCATCGACGTACGGCAGGACGACCCGATCCTCGCGACGTACGGCGACCCCGCCAAAGCCGCCCTGTACGCCAGGAAGTTCACCGAGGACGCCGTCGTGCCCCCTTTCAAGTACAGCTACGGCGCCAGGATGCGCGGTCAGGTGCGGTGGGTGACCGAGTTGCTGCGGGCCAAGCCGTACAGCAAGAGCGCGTGGATCTCGCTGACCGGGCCGGGGGAGCCCTATGACGCGGTGCCCTGCCTGACCTCGGTGTCGTTGCGGATCAGGGACGGGCGGCTGGTCATGACGGCGGTCTTCCGGTCGCAGAACGCGTTCACCAGCTACCTGAACTACGTGCCGTTGCGGGACGTCCAGGCCGGGATCGGGCGGGATCTCGGCCTGGAGCTCGGGCCGCTGCGGGTGTTCGTGGACGTGCCGCACCTGTACCTGTCCGATGTGGCCGAGGCGCTGGCCGTCATGCGACCCCGGCAAGCGTTCTGCAACCAGGGCTGACTACATTTCCCTCGATGAGAGCGCGCATTGTGGACGTGTCGACGTACCTTCCCCCGGACACCCTGGGCAGTGACGAGGTCGAGGAGCGGATCAGGGGCTACCGGCCGCCGCGCGGCATCGTCGAGCGGATGACCGGCATCAGGCGGCGGCATGTGGCCGGGGACGGCCAGCAGGCTTCCGACCTGGCCGTCGAGGCGGCCAGGGGGATCGCCGAAGGCGTCGATCTGCTGATCTTCGCCTCGGCCTCGCAGGACATGGTCGAGCCGGCCACCGCGCACATCGTGGCGGCCAAGCTCGGCCTGTCCTGCCCGGTGTTCGACGTGAAGAACGCCTGCAACAGCCTGCTCAACGGGATCCAGGTGGCCGAGGCGCTGATCCTGACCGGCGCGCACCGCCGGGTGCTGGTCTGCACGGGCGAGACCCCGTCGCGGGCGATCAGGTGGCGGGTCGGGGACCGCGCCCAGTTCCGGCGCCGCCGTGGTGGTCGCCGCCGACCCGGCCCGCGGCATCTTCTACCGCGACTTCTCCGCGCACAGCGCGGCCTGGTCGATCGGCACGCTGCCCGGCGGCGGCTCGGCGCATCCCCGGGACCCCGAGTACAGCTACTTCACCGGCGACGGGCGGCGGTTGAAGGAGGCGTTCGAGCGGGTCGGGCCGGACCTCTTCCTCAACGCGCTCAAGCGCACCGGGCTGGGCTGGGAGGACTTCTCGCTGGTGGCGGTGCATCAGGTGGCGCTGCCGTACCTGCACTTCCTGGTCGGGGTGCTCGGCATTCCCGAGGACCGGCTGGTGGTGACGCTGCCCGAGCACGGCAACTGCGCCTCGGCCACGCTGCCGCTGCAGCTCGCGCTCGGCCAGGCCGGGCCAGGCGACCGGGTGGCGCTGCTCGGCCTCGGCGGAGGCATCAGCATGGGCGTGATGCTGGCGGAGATGTGATGGACCTGTGGGTGGTGATCCCCGCGTACAACGAGGCGGCCGGGATCGCGGGCACGCTCCGCGCGCTGCGCGAGCAGCACGACCGCCGCTTCACGCCGCTGGTGGTCGACAACGGCAGCACCGACGGCACCGCGCAGGTGGCCAGGGACTGCGGCGTCGAGGTGATCCACGAGACGCGCAAGGGTACGGGCGCCGCCAGCGACACCGGCATCCGGCACGCCATCTCCCGGGGCGCGACCCACCTGGCCAGGACCGACGCCGACTGCCTGCCGCGCCCCGACTGGACCGCCAATGTGCGGCGGGCCTTCGACGACGGGCTCGAACTGGTCGGCGGCAAACTCCGCGCCCGCACCGACGAGTACGAGCTGCGCCTGTGGGAGCGGCGGCTGATCCCCGCGATCGTGGAGACGGCCGCGTTCTTCGGCAAAGTACGGCCCAGCAATCGCTCCCCCGAATACCGAGGACCGTACGTCATGATGCCCGGCGCGACCCTGGCCATCACCGCCGACCTGTACCAGCGCTGCGGCGGCTTCCCGCGCACCTCGATCGAGGAGATGCACGAGGACCGCGAGCTGGTCAACCGCGTCCGCCGGCTGACCGGCGCCTACGGCTCCCGCCGCGACGTGGTGGTGTTCGCCTCGGTCCGCAGGCTGCGCGCCTACGGCCTGGCCGGAACCCTCGCCTGGTACATCAACCACCACAACAAGCCCGAAGTCATCGACATCAGATGATCGACCACGAAACCCGCCTCTACCTGGCCGCCCACCCCTTCGCCTACCCGCTGCTGCGCCTGCTGGCCCGGCTGGGCCCGGTCGTCCGGGTGCCCGGCCTCGGCGTCGTCGTCAACGACGCCGCGGTGGCCAGGAGGGTGCTCCTGGACCCCCGCTTCCGCAAGGACGGCCCCGGCTCCCCCGGCGACCTGTGGACGCCGGTCCTCGGCCCCTCGGTGCTGCTCAACATGGAGGGCGAGGCGCACGCCGCGCTGCGCGCCAGGCTCCAGCCGCTGTTCACCCCCTCCTCGGTCGCGGCGCTGGTGTCCGGCGTGCTCCGCGAGCCGCTGGCCGCGCTCGACGCCAGGCTGGCCGCCGGGCAGGAGGTGGACCTGGTCGACGCGATGCGCCTGATGGCGGGCGCGGTGATCTGCCGGGTGATCGGGCTCGGCGAGGTGCCCGAGGACCGGGCCAGGGCGCTGTACGCCGACGGCGAGCGGGTGGTGTCCATGGTCTCGCTGCGCACCCGCCGCCTCGCCGACCGGCAGGTGGCCGTGGCCCGCGAGGTGCTCGACCGGATCGGCGACATCGCCGAGGCCGCCTTCACGCGCGGCGACGCCGCCACCGTGATGGGCCGGATGCGGCGGCTCGGCCTGTCGGCCGCCGAGGCGCGCGGCGCGGCGGGCGCGTTCTTCCTCACCGGCACCGAGACCGTCGCCACGTTCGTCCCCCGGCTGATCGCCCTGCTGCACGACCATCCGGCCGACGGCGTCGACCTCGACCGGGCGATCGAGGACGCCCTGCGGGTGACCACCCCGACCCCGGTCATGCTCCGCTCGGTGGCCGAGCCCGCGCACGTCGGCCAGATCGCGGTACGGCCCGGCGACCGGATCGTCCTGGCCACCCACAACTGCGCCCGCGCCCACGGCCCCTTCGACCCGGCCGCCGCGCACCCGCCCGAGCTGCGCCGCCTCTGGTTCGGCGCGGGACCGCACTTCTGCATCGGCTACCCGCTGGCGCTGGCCGAGATCCGCGCGGTCGCCTCGACGCTGCTGGCCCGCCGCGTCACGGTGGTACGCCGCCGCGCCGCCCGCGGCGTGCTCATCCCCACCTACGCCGAACTCTGGATCCGAGCCGCCGCATGAGGATCGGGGTCACCGGCGCGTCGGGCTTCGTCGGCGGCGCCGTCTGCCGGGCGGCGGTCGCCCGGGACTGGCAGGTGTACGGCTTCGGCCGCCGCCCCGCCGTCGGCCCGGCCCGCCTGGGCGGAGCCCCCTACCTGCCGTGGGATCTCACCCTCGGACCGCCTCCGCCGGTAGAACTGGACGCGCTGATCCACTGTGCGGGAAGCGTCACCGACTGGGGCCCGCCGCAGGAGATCTGGCGGGCCAACCTCACCGGCACCCGCAACGCCCTGGCAGCCTTCCCACTGGCCAGGTTCGTGCACGTGAGCACCGCCAGCGTCTACGACCCGTACACGCCCACGGTGATGGCGGCCGAGCACGAGGCCCCGGTCCGGCGCTACGCCAACGCCTACGGCGCGTCCAAGGCGGCGGCCGAGCACGCCGTCCATGGCCGGGCGGTGATCCTGCGCCCGCACGCCGTCTACGGGCCGGGCGACACCACGCTGCTGCCTCGCCTCCTGCGCTCGGTCAGGGGGCGCGCGCTGCTCGCGGTGGGCGACGGCGGGCAGCAGATCAGCCTGACGTCGGTGGACAACCTCGTCCAGGCGTGCCTGCTGGCCGTCGAGGCGCCCACCGGGGTGTACAACGTCACCGACCGCGAGCCGGTGGTGCTGGACGACGCGCTGCGGAGCGTTCTGCGCGAGCGGCGGATCGACGCCGTGCCGCGCTACCTGCCGTACCGGCTCGCCCATCGGATCGCGGCGGTGGCGGAGACGGTCGCGTCCGTGACGGGCCGGCCGCCGCGCCTGACCCGTTACGCGGTCGGGCATCTGGCCGTCGAGCGCACCCTCGACATCTCCGCGGCGCTCGACAGGCTCGGCTACGATCCCGCGCCCACCTCGTTCGAGGGTGCCGCGTCCTGGTGAAGGGCTTGCCGTGAATTGGGGTGACGCGCCAGCTCAGCGGGCCTAATCATCCACCGACCGTTACTAACCTGTGATGGATCTGCGTGGTGACGGGGGTTGCACAGGATGACAGGTAAAGATCGCGGTTTCAGCCTCGGCGCGAGCCTCGCGCTGACGCTGGCCTCGGCGGCGCTGTGGGGCGTCGCCCACCTGGCGACGGGACGGCAGCGCACCGGCGTCCTGCTCATGACGTTCCACCTCGTGATGATCGCGTTCGTGGTGACCATGGCCACGACGTTCAAGTCGCAACTGCTGTCCCTGGCGGTGCAGCCGAACTGGCTGACCGCGCTGACCGGCGGCCTGATCGGCCTCGGCCTCACCTGGTCGGTCGTGATCATCTGGTCGTTCGTCCTGGTCAAGCCCGCGGTCACGACGACGGCCTCGCGCACGCTGACCACCGTCACCGCCACCCTGCTGTGCGCGCTGATCATCGCGCCCAGCGCCTACGCCGCCCGCCTCGCCTACCTGTCGCGGGACGTGGTCACCAGCCTGTTCAGCGCCACCAGCAGCACCCCGGTGATCGCCCAGGACCCGTGGAACGGGGCCAGGCGGGTCAACGTCCTGCTGATCGGCGCCGACTCCGCGGCGAACCGGCCCGGGGTGCGGACCGACAGCATGACCGTGGCCAGCGTCGACACCGCCACCGGCGCGACCACCCTGCTCGGCCTGCCGCGCAACCTGGAGCAGGTGCGGCTGCCCACCGGCCCGCCCCGCGAGCGCTTCCCCTACGGCTTCACCGGCGAACCCCCCTACACCCCCGGCCTGCTCAACGAGGTCTACCAGTACGCCGAGGACTACCCCGAGATGGTCCCGGGCGTACGCAAGGGCCAGCGCGGCCCGACCCTGCTCACGAAGACGATCAGCAACGTCCTCGGCATCCCCGTGCACTACTACGCGATGGTCGACATGACAGGATTCGCGCAGATCGTCGACGCGATGGGCGGCGTCAAGGTCACCATCCGCCAGCCCATCACCTACGGCAAGTACAACGAGGGCCTGCTCCCCGCCGGCACCCGCAAGCTCTCCGGCCAGGAGGCCCTCTGGTACGGCAGGTCCCGCACCCACAGCGACGACTACGTGCGGATGGGGCGGCAGAAGTGCCTGCTCAACGCCGTGGCCAAGCAGGCCGACCCGATCACCGTGCTGAACAGCTTCGAGAAGCTGGCCACCGCCACCAAGCGGGCCATCTCCACCGACGTCCCGCAGGCCCTGCTGCCCGCGATGATCGACCTGGCGCAGAAGGTGAAGGGCACGCACATCAGGAGCCTGTCGTTCGTGCCGCCGCTGATCAGCACGGGCGACCCCGACTGGAAACTGATCAAGCGCAAGGTCGCCGGCGCCCTGGCCGACCGCCCCGTCAGCAAGGCCGCCACGGCCCCCGCCCCCCGCGATGCCGCCCCGCCCGCCCCCAGCCCCGAGGAGCCGATCTCGCTGGACACCCACTGCGGCTAGCGCTACTTCGCCGTGCCGCGCAGCAGGAGGGTCACGAAGCCGAGCAGGCCGCGGTAGCCGTTGAGCCACATCTCGCGGTGCTCCAGGGCCGCGGCCGTGGCGGCGTCGCCGTCGGGCCCCGGGTGGGCGAGTGCCCAGTCCAGCAGCGAGCCGGTCCACGACCACTCGTACTCGTCCCACTCGCCGAGCTCGCTGGTGTGGCCGTAGACGGTCCGGAACCCCCCGGCCTCCATCTGCGCCACCGTCCCGGCCAGATCCGCGTACTCGCCGATCAGCTCCTTCTCCTCCGGCGTCGCCGCCCGCTCGTAGAACCCCTCGCCGACCAACGCGAGACCACCGGGCTTCAAAAACTTGGCCACGGCCTCAAGCGTCGGGGTCAGCCCGCCGAAGGCATGCGTCGACCCCACACAGAGCACCAGGTCGTACGGCTCCGCCGGCTCGTAGGAGGTGGCCGACTCCAGGTGCAGGCCGAGCCGTTCGGCTACTCCTCGCTCGGTGGCGGCGCTCTTGGCCGCGGTCAGGGCCGGCTCGCTGACGTCGACGCCGTCGGCGGTCGCGTCGCCGTACAGCTCCAGCAGTCTGATGCTCCAGAACGCCTCGCCGCAGCCCAGGTCGAGGATCCTGGCCCCGGCGGGCAACGAGGCTCTGCGCAGCAGGGCGTCCAGGTGGTGTTCACTGATCGGCGCGGCGATCGGGTGGTGGGCGTGGGCAAGGTGGCTGATCAGCTGTCGGTCCATGTGGGCGACCCTAGCGAGCACAGGGGTGGACAAGCGTCTCATTTTCACCCCGAGCTGCTGATGTCACACAGTGAGTGATCTCAACCAACAATTCCGACTTGACGTAGCGGAAATCACGGGCTTTGATACTCCTATAGCCGACTTATTAAGTAGGAAATAGGGAGAAGTGATGAAGACTCGCAGGGTGGTCGCCGCTCTGGCCGCACTGGCGCTCACGGCCGTCACGGCCGCCTGCGGGGGCGGGGAGAGCGCCGGAGGCGGCGGCTCGACAGGGGCCGTCAAGGAGGTCCGCCTCGGCTACTTCCCGAACATCACGCACTCCACGGCGCTGGTCGGCGTCGAGAAGGGCCTGTTCAGCAAGCACCTCGGCTCCGGCGTCTCGCTCAAGACCAGCACGTTCAACGCCGGACCGGCCGCCATCGAGGCGGTCTTCTCCGGGGCGATCGACGCCACCTACATCGGCCCCAACCCGGCGATCAACGCCTGGGCCAAGTCCAAGGGTCAGGCCATCAAGATCATCGCAGGCTCGGCCTCCGGCGGCGTCTCGCTGATCGTCAAACCCGAGATCACCTCGGTCGAGGGCCTCAAGGGCAAGAAGATCGCCACCCCGCAGCTCGGCAACACCCAGGACGTCGCCCTGCGTTACTGGCTGCAGGAGAAGGGCCTCAAGACCGACGTCAAGGGCGGCGGTGACGTGCACATCGTGCCCCAGGAGAACTCCCAGACCCTGCAGACCTTCGCCACCGGCGACATCGACGGCGCCTGGGTGCCCGAGCCGTTCGCCAGCCGGCTGATCCTGGAGAGCAAGGGCAAGACCCTGGTGGACGAGCGCGACCTGTGGCCGAACCGGCAGTTCGTGATCACCCACCTGATCGTCCGCCAGGAGTGGGCCAAGGCCAACCCCGACCTGGTCAAGAAGCTGCTCGAAGCGCACGTCGAGTCCACCAAGTACATCACCGACGACCCCGCCGCGGCGGCCAAGACGGTCAACACGGCCATCGAGAAGCTGACCCAGAAGCCGCTCAAGCCGGAAGTCCTGGACAGCGCCTTCAAGAACATCACCTTCACCAACGACCCGATCGCCTCGTCCCTCGTCGGCAGCGCCGACCACGCGATCAAGGTCGGCCTGCTCGACCCGGTGGACCTGAACGGCATCTACGACCTCAAGACGCTCAACGAGGTGCTCGCCGCCCAGGGCCAGCAGTCCATCTCCGACAAGTAGGGAGATCCCGGTGACCACCCTGACGGACCGCGACGTGGCCGTACGCCTCGACGGCGTCTCCAAGCTGTACGGCCACGGCAAAACCGGCCTGCTCGCCCTCGACCACGTCTCGCTGACGGTCTCGCCCGGCGAGTTCGTCTGCCTGCTCGGCGCCTCCGGCTGCGGCAAGAGCACCCTGCTGTCCCTGGTCGCCGGACTCGACCGCCCGACCACCGGCCTGATCCACACCGAGGGCCGCAGGATCGCCATGATGTTCCAGGAGCCCGCGCTGTTCCCCTGGCTGACCGTCTCGGCCAACGTCGAGATGGCGATGCGCGCCAAGGGCGTGGCCAAGGCCGAGCGCCAGGCCCGCGCCGCCGAGTTCCTGGACATCGTGCACCTCGGCGGATTCGGCCGGAAGCGCCCGCACGAGCTGTCCGGCGGGATGCGCCAGCGGGTCGCCCTGGCCCGCGCGCTCGCCCAGGACGCCGACGTGCTGCTGATGGACGAGCCGTTCGGCGCGCTCGACGCGATGACCCGCGACCTGCTCCACGACGAACTGGAGCGCATCTGGCGGGAGCGGGGGCTGTCGGTCGTCTTCGTCACCCACAACGTCCGCGAGGCCGTACGGCTCGGCGACCGGGTCGTGCTGCTGAGCAGCCGCCCCGGCAAGGTCGTCGAGGACTTCCCGGTGGACCTGACGCGGCCCCGCCGTACCGACTCCGCCGAGGTGGCGGGGCTCGCCTCGAAGATCACCGACCGGCTCCGCGAGGAGGTCCTGCGGCATGGCCGTTGACACGCACGCCCGGCAGATGGCCGGGCTGGACGCCCTCGAACTGTCCGGCGAGCAGCGCACCGGCGTCGCCGCCAAGGTCTGGGGCCGGGTGTGGCCGATGCTCACCGCGGTCGCCATCGTGCTGGTCGTCTGGGAGCTGGTCGTGCTCAGCGGCTGGCGGCCCGAGTACGTCTTCGCCGGGCCGGTCACCACCTTCCAGGACCTGTTGCACCGGATGGGCGAGGCCGAGTTCTACCAGGCGGTCGCCACCACGATGCGGCGGGCGGTCACCGGTTTCGCGCTCGCGATGCTGATCGGGCTGATCATCGGCGCGGCGGTGTCCCGGATCAAGGTGCTGCGGGCCGCCTTCGGCTCGCTGATCACCGGTCTGCAGACCATGCCGTCGATCGCCTGGTTCCCGTTCGCGATCCTGCTGTTCGGGCTCACCGAGAGCGCGATCCAGTTCGTGGTCATCCTGGGCGCGGCGCCGTCGATCGCCAACGGCCTGATCACCGGCGTCGACTACACCCCGCCGCTGCTGCTGCGCGCGGGGCACGTGCTCGGCTTCCGGCGGCTGCAGCTCTACCGGCATGTCATCCTGCCCGCGTCGCTGCCGTCCTTCCTGGCCGGGCTGAAGCAGGGCTGGGCGTTCGCGTGGCGCTCGCTGATGGCCGGAGAGCTGATGGTGATCATCGCCTACCAGGCGTCCCTCGGGGAGCAACTGGCCATCTCGCGCGAGCTGGCCGACTCCCCCGGGCTGATCGGCACGATGATCGTGATCCTGGCCCTGGGCATCCTGATCGACATGCTCTTCGAGGCCGCCGACGGCGCCCTGCGCCATCGGTGGGGCCTGCACCAGGTGCGCAACTGACACCATGCGGATCTCCGCACGAACCCAGTACGCGTTGCGGGCGGTCACCGAGCTGGCCGCCGCACCGCCGGGACCCGTTCCCGCCGAGAAGATCGCCACGGCGCAGAGCATCCCGCGCAGGTTCCTGGACAACATCCTGCTGCAGTTACGCCGCGCCGGGCTCATCCACAGCCAGCGCGGCCCCGAGGGCGGCTACTGGCTGGCCAGGCCCGCCGGTGAGATCACCCTGGCCGACGTGATCACGATCGTCGAAGGCCATCCCGAGCAAGCCGAGCACGGCGGCTACCCCGGGGTGGCCCAGCCGCTCGCCGAGGTCTGGAGCATGCTGCGCGAGCACGAGGAGACCCTGCTGACCGAGATCACCTTCGCTCAGATCGTCTCGTCGAGGTTCTCCGCGTAGTACTCGACCGCGGGGCGGTAGCCGCCGACCTGCCCGGTCTCGGCGAGCAGCTTGAGCAGCGCGCCCACCGCCTCGCGCGCCTCGCCCGCGTTAGAGGGGCCTCGTCCCGCTCGCCTTCCTCACGCAGCCGTACAGCTCGCGCCAATTCGCCGTCTCGCATGCGCTCAGTGTGGCATCATGACTCTCGATGGAAACGATTTTCATAGTCACTTGGAGTCCAAGGTGAGGGTGGCGTTCGTCGGCAAGGGCGGCAGCGGCAAGACCACGATGTCCGCGCTGTTCGCGAGATACGTGTCGAGCCAGGGCAGGCCGGTGGTCGCCATGGACGCCGACATCAATCAGCACCTGGCGCTGGTGCTCGGCCTGGACCGGCAGCCCGAGCCGCTGGGCGAGCGCCTCACCGAGATCAAGGAGCTGCTGCGCGGCGACAACCCGCGCATCCCGTCGGCCGGGGCCATGGTCAAGACCACCCCGCCCGGGCGCGGCTCCCGGCTCCTCCGCTTCACCGACCTGCCGTACTCCGTGCAGACCCCCGAAGGCCCGCGCCTCATGGTCACCGGCCCGTTCAGCGAGGACGACCTCGGCGTCGCCTGCTACCACTCCAAGCTCGGCGCGATCGAGCTGCTGCTCAACCACCTGGTCGACGGCCACGGCGAGTATGTCGTGGTGGACATGACCGCCGGGGCCGACTCCTTCGCCTCCGGCCTGTTCACCCGGTTCGACCTCACCTTCCTCGTGGTCGAGCCGACCCGCCAGGGCGTGAGCGTCTACCGGCAGTACCGCGAGCACGCCGCCGGTTTCGACGTGCCGATCAAGGTGATCGGCAACAAGGTGCACGGCCCCGACGACGTGGCGTTCCTGCGCGAGCACCTCGGCGACGATCTGCTCACCTGGGCCGAGCACTCCGCCGCCGTGCGCGCGATGGAGCAGGGCCGCGCGTTCGCCCTCGACGACCTCGAACCGGTCAACGCCGAGGCGCTGGCCATCCTGCTCAAGCACGTCGACGCGCAGGAGAAGAACTGGCCGCTCTTCGGGCGCCAGACCGCGGAGTTCCACCTGCGCAACGCCCGCGCCTGGGCCGACAAGGCCACCGGCCGCAACCTCGCCGACCAGATCGACCCGGGGTTCGTGTACGGCCCGGTCTCACTCCGCGACTAGACGACTGTCCCCCTCGCGCCATCTGGAGCGCCTCCCCCAGCCCACCTAGCGTCAAGTAGACCCGTCCTTCCGAGAGGAGACAGCATGTCGCTGACCGTTCCCAATGATCTGCTCGACCAGGCCAGAGCCGGAGAGGTGGACGACGCGGCGTTCATCGCCTGCGTCCGCGACTCCCTGCCGTACGCCTGGTCGGTGATCAGCGAGCTGGCGCGGCAACGCGACCGGACAGGAGCCGAGTTCACCGACAACCAGGTGCCACCGCCGGACGAGGAGGCCCGCGGCCAGCTCTTGCGCTGCCTGGCGAGCGACTCGATGCGCGGCGCGCTCGAACGCCACTTCGGGGTACGGCTGGCCTTCCAGAACTGCCACCGGGTGGCCGTCTTCGACCCCACCGCCACCAAGGCCCTGAGCGAGTTCGTCACCCCGAGGGCCCAGATCCTCAACCAGAAGCCCGAGCTCGTCGACTGCTAGCGAACCCGGGGTAGGACCTCGGCGCCCAGGCGCCTGATGTTCTCGAGGGTGCGGGCCTGCTCGCCCGCACCCTCGACCATGAGGATCAGATGGCCGAGCCCGGTGACCTCGGCGGTGCGCAGGATCGTCTCCACGCACCGGTCCGCCGACCCCACCGGATGCACCTCACACAGGAAATCCACATATTTCCGCACATCCCGCGACGCACCGGGCCGGCCGTCCACCGGTACGTATCCGGCCAGCCCCGGCTCCATCCACAGCGGCAGCGCCCGCTTCATCTCCCGCACGGCGATCGCTGTCGAGTCGGCCACATACCCAACCCCAGCCGCCAGATGCCCCACCGGCCCGGCCCCCTGCGCCGCCTGGTGTGCCTCGTCGTAGGCCCGTAGCGTCGCCGCCTTCTCGGCGTCGCCGACGTGCATGCCGAGCAGCATGGGCAGCCCCCGTTCCGCCGCCAGCCGTACGGTCCCCGGCGAGGTGCAGGCGACGACCGGCGTCATCCGCGCCGACGGCACCATCGCCACCTCCCGGAAGGCGAAGAACTCCCCCGCCGCCGCGATCGCGGACCGTTCCAGGGCGGCGCACAGCAGATCGAGCGACTCCGCGAAGCCGTACTCGAACCGCGCCAGCCCCGTCCCGAACACCTCCAGGTCCACCCACGGCCCGCCCCGCCCCACCCCGAGCGTGAAGCGCCCGCCCGACAGGTGGTGCAGCATCGCCGCCTGCTCGGCCAGCGCCACCGGATGCTGCGTCGACAGCACGCTCACCGCGGTGCCGACCCCGATCCGGCTGGTCCGCCCCACCGCCACGGCGGCCAGCGTCACCGCCGACGGGCACACCCCGTAGGACATGAAATGGTGCTCGGCGATCCACACGTCATCGAACCCGGCCTCCTCGGCGACCACGACCGCCTCGACGGCATCCGCCAACACCCGCCCCGGCTCCCGACCCGGAAACCCAGCGGCGACCAGAAAGATCCCGATACGCACCCCTCCGATAGTGACCGATTCCCGATCGCCCGGACAGTGCTCGCCACCAGGTTGTAGAAGTGCCACATGGCGACGAGGAACAGGTGATCGCACTATGCGCATCAACAGCAAGGGGCAGGTCACCATCCCTGCCTTCCTGCGCAGGAAGTACAGCCTTCACCAGGGCGACGAGGTCGAGGTGGTCGAGATCGACAACACCCTCCAGATCGTCCGCAGGCCGGTCGCCCCAACTAGTCGAACAGAGAGGTCTGTCCTTCCCTGACCGCTGGGTTTCTGTGTCTCTTGAGGTGGCGCCAGCGGGGCAGGTCGTCCAGGTAGGACCATGACAGCCGGTGGTGCGGAGTGGGGCCCAGCTCGGCCAGGGTCGCCTGGTGCTGGGGTGACGGGTAGCCCGCGTTGTCGGCGAAGCCGTACTCGGTGTAGCCGATCGTGCCCATGTAGGCGTCTCGGCGGACCTTGGCCAGGACCGAGGCCGCCGCCACCGAGATGCTCGCGGCGTCGCCCTTGATCTCCAGCCGTACCGGCCACGGCGCGCCGATGTAGTCGTGCTTGCCGTCGAGGATCACCACGTCGGGGCGGACCGGCAGCGCCTCCAGCGCCCGGCGGGCCGCACGCCGCAGGGCCTCGGTCATACCCAGCTCGTCGATCTCCGTGTGCGAGGCCTCGCCGTGCGCGTACCCGGCCGCCCAGCCCTCGATCTCGGACACCAGGCCCGCCCGCTTGGCGGCGGAGATCTGCTTGGAGTCGGTCAGCCCGGCCGGCGGCTCGGACAGGTCGGTCACCACCGCGCAGACACTCACCGGACCGGCCCAGGCCCCGCGCCCCACCTCGTCCACCCCCGCGACGATCTTCGCGCGGCCGGCGGTGAGGAGGCGTTCGATCGCGTACGTGGGGGCCACGCGCCCAGGCTAGCGGTCGGCCGGCCGTACCGGATCCAGATCCGCGGCGAGGTAGCGGGCGGCCACGTGGATCGCGCGCAGCGTCACCGACACCGAGGGGCGGTGCACGCTGGAGACCCGGGCGACGGCGTGCACGTCGCGGCCGACGGGGTTGCCGGGGAACTCCCGCACGGCGATCCCGCGCACCCCGGCCGCGAGCGCGAGCGCGGGCACCGCGGCGATCCCGATGCCCTTGGCGACCAGTGACAGGATCGTGCCCAGGCCCTCGAACTCCCAGGGGGTGGGCCTGGTGCCGCCCACGTCGACGAACAGGCGGTCCACCGCCAGCCGGGACGGCTCGCCGTCGGGGGTCGCCATCCACGGCTCGTCGCGCAGTTCGAGCAGGTCCAGCGGCACCTCGGGGTCGGCCAGGCGGTGCTTGCGGGGCACGACCAGGACGAGCGGGTCGTGCAGCAGCGGGAAGACGCGCAGGCCCTCGCTGTCGCGTGCCCTGCCGTACCAGTCGTCGACCAGCGCGATGTCCACCTCGCCCGACTGCACCTCGCGCCGGCCGCGCCCGGATCTGCTCTGGCCGAGGCGCAGCGTGAGCTCGGTGTGCCGGCGCAGCGAGCGGGCCAGCGCGGGCGCGAAGGCGACGGCGGCGGTGGGGAAGGCGGTGACCACCACGCGGCCGACCGGCGTGGCCGCGTGCGCGGACAGGTCGGATTCGGCCTCCTCGACCATCGACAGGATGCGCTCGGCGTGCGCGACGAGCCTGCGGCCGGCGTCGGTGAGCTCGGCGCTGCGGGCGGTCCTGTCGAGCAGCGCGGTGCCCGCCTCGCGTTCCAGCGCGACGAGTTGCTGGGAGACCGCGGACGGGCTGTAGCCGAGCGACGCGGCGGTCGCCGCGATGCTGCCCCGCCGGGCGAACTCGCAGATCAAGGTCAGACGACGGAGATCGAGCATCGGACTTCCTTATGCCTACCCATGAAAAGCCTCGCTTGTGCTGATGCCCTCATCCAACCACGCTTGGGAACGTGACAAACATGACCGTGACACCGTCCGCCACTCTGGTGGCCAACGAGGACATCGAGCGAAGACGGCGCGCCGGGGAACGTGTGCTGCACCTGGCCTTCGGTGAGGCAGGGCTGCCCGTCCACCCGGCGCTGCGCGACAAGCTGGTCGCCGCATCCGAGCGCAACGGCTACGGGCCGGTCGCGGGCGCGGCCGAGCTGCGATCGGCGGCGGCGGGCTACTGGACGAGGCGGGGACTGGCGACCGATCCCGAGCTGGTGGTGTGCGGGCCCGGCAGCAAGTCGCTGCTGTACGGCCTGCTGCTGGCCATCGGCGGCGACGTGGTGCTGCCCATGCCGAGCTGGGTGAGCTACGCCGCGCAGGCCGAGCTGATCGGCTCCCGCTCCATCCTGCTTCCCGCGCCCCCCGGCGAGGGCGGGGCGCCGGACCCGGACCTGATCGTCTCAGCCGTCCTGCACGCCAGGGCGCAGGGCAGGATCGTCCGCTCGGTGCTGGTCACGCTGCCCGACAACCCCACGGGCAGACTCGCGACGCCGCAGACCATCCACCGCCTGGTGGAGGTCGCCCGCGAACTCGACCTTGTGATCATCTCCGATGAGATCTACCGCGATCTGGTGCACGATCCCGCCGCCTCCTTCGTCTCGCCCGCCGACCTGGCCCCCGAGCGGACCGTCGTCACGACGGGCCTGAGCAAGAGCCTGGCGCTGGGCGGCTGGCGGATCGGCGTGGCCAGGCTGCCCGACGGAGCGCACGACCTGCGCACGAAGGTGCTCGCCGTGGCCAGCGAGATCTGGTCCGCTCCGGCCGCCCCCGTCCAGGAGGCCGCCGCCTACGCCTTCACCGAGCCGATCGAACTGGTGGAGCGGGTGGCCCTGAGCCGTCGCCTGCACAGCATCGTCTCGCGCGCCGTGTACGACAGGTTCACCGAGGCGGGCGCGTCGGTGGCGATGCCGCAGGGCGGGTTCTACCTCTACCCGGACCTCGGTCACCTGGGCCTCGGCGGATCCGCCGAGACGGCCCGGGTGCTGCTCGACTCGCACGGCATCGGCGTCCTGCCTGGACACGCCTTCGGCGACAACCCCGCCGCGGCCCGCGTACGAGTGGCCACGAGCCTGCTGTACGGCGAGACCGCCGAGGAGCGACTGGCCTCCCTGACCGCCACCGAACCCCTCCTGTTGCCCTGGATCTCGGCAAATCTCGACCATCTGTCGATGGGCTTGAAGGAGCTCTCGCTCACGCCCCCCGCACCCACCCGGACCAGGGCCGCGACCCTCATCCCAGCGGCGGCCCACGGGTAGGCATCGGTTTGGAGAATTCTTCGCTCAGCGGGCCTCCGCCAGCCTCCCGAATAGGCCCGCTGAGCTGGGAAAACGCGACAGCTTCAGGAAGCTGCAAAAGTTGTTTCGTGTCACCTGGTGCCGACCATGCCGAGCAAGCCTCATCATGTGCTCATGCCCGCTTTCGTCACCCTGTCCGGGCGCTCCGTGCGCCTGGAACCTCTCAGCCTCGCGGCGGTCGATGACCTCGTCGCCGCGGCGAGTGAAGACCGCTCCACCTACGCCTTCACTCGCGTTCCCGCCGGGCGGGAAGAGATGGTCTCCTACGTGGAGGCCGCCCTGGCTGAGCAGGCGGGGGGCCGCACGATGCCCTTCGCCATCCGGTGGCTGCACACCGACCGTGTGGTCGGTGCCACCCGCCTCATGAACCTGGAGTACTGGCAGGGCCCCATGCCCTGGCCTCCGGGCGCTCGGGGCGCGGTGGGCGAGATCCCGTCCGTGGCCGATATCGGTTACACCTGGCTGGCCGCTTCGGCGCAGGGCCTGGGTGTCAACCGGGAGAGCAAGTTCCTGCTGCTCTCGCTCGCCTTCGAGACCTGGAACGTCCACCGCATCACCCTGAAGGCAGATGTACGCAACACGCGCTCCCGGGCGGCCATCGAGGCCCTCGGCGCGCAGCTCGACGGCGTGCGAAGGGCTGAGACTCGCGGCGCCGACGACACGGTCCGAGATACGGCCTATTACTCGATCCTGAGTTCCGAATGGCCTGCCGTCCGAGAACGGATGAGCCAGAGGCTCGGACTCGTCGTCGCCGCGTAACTACCAGCATTCACGGACACAAGGGCCCTGCTCATACCGATGAGCAGGGCCTGGTGTTTGTTCCGGCCCGGTCAGCGCCGCATGCCGGCGAGGACCTCCTGGGCGAGTGCGTCCCGCTCGGCGGCCTCCCGGTCCGCCGCCTCCTGCTCGTCCGCCGCGCGAGCGTCGTAGGCCGCGCGGGCGGCGGCTATCTGGTTCTGGTGCTCCTCGGTCCAGGTGACCAGCGCGCGGATGGTGTGGTGCAGGGTCGCGCCGAGAGGCGTGAGCTCGTAGTCCACCCTCGGCGGCACGGCCGGGTACACGGTACGGCTCACCAGGCCGTCGCGCTCCAGGTGGCGCAGGGTCCTGGCGAGCATCCGCTGGCTGATCCCGTCGATCGCCCGGCGCAGCTCGGTGAAGCGGAGGGTGCGCCGGTCGAGCAGGGCGATGACCAGCAGCGACCACTTGTCGGCGATCCGGTCGAGGATCTGCCGGACCTCGCAGTCCTCCCGCGCGTCCCACTGCAGGACGTCGTAGTCGCCGGTATCCCCGCAGTAACCGGGTGACTTTGAAGTGCCGTCTTCCATACCTCCTGATGGTGTCTCACGATGCTCTTGGTTACAAGAGAGAACCGACATTCAGCGTGAGAACCATAGGAGTCCCCCTTGTCCGGAAAAGTCATGAACAGGCGCGCTTGGAGCGTCTTGCTGGTGTTGTGTGGCGCGATCTTCCTGGAGGGGATCGACGTGGCGATGCTGAACGTGGCGTTGCCCGCGATCCGGGCCGACCTGGGCCTGTCCACCGAAATGCTCAGCGGCGTGGTCAGCGCCTACGTGCTCGGCTACGGCGGGTTCATGCTGCTGGGCGGCCGGGCCGCCGACATGCTCGGCCGCCGCCGGATGTTCCTGTTCTGGCTGGCCGTCTTCCTGGTCTTCTCCGGCCTGGGCGGGTTCGCCACCGAGGGATGGATGCTGCTGGTCGCCCGGTTCGTCACCGGAGTCGCGTCCGCGTTCATGGCCCCCGCCGGGCTGTCGCTGGTCACCGGCCACTTCCCCGAGGGCCCGCAGCGCACCAAGGCCCTCAGCGTCTACGCCGGCACAGCGGCGGGCGGGTTCTCCCTCGGCCTGGTCGCCGGCGGCGTGCTGGCCTCGTTCGGCTGGCGGTGGGTGTTCTTCGCCCCGGTCATCCTGTCGGCGCTGATCCTGCTGGCCGCCATCCCGCTCATCAAGGACACGGCGGCGCCGACGCGCGCCCCGGGCGGCTTCGACCTGGCCGGCGCGTTCAGCATCACCGGCGCGATGCTGCTGCTGGTGTACGGGGTCGTCCGCCTGGAGCATCCCGGCAACGGCTGGACCGGCACCGCAGGGGCGTTCGTCGCCGGGCTGGCGCTGCTGGCCGCCTTCGTCGCGATCGAGCGCCGAGCCGCCAACCCCCTGGTACGGCTGGGCATCCTGCGCTCCGGCCCGCTCGTCCGCGCCAACCTGGGGGCGCTGCTGTTCATCGGCTCCTTCGCCGGATTCCAGTTCCTCGCCACCTTGTACCTACAGGAGCTGCGCGGCTGGAGCACGCTGGAGACCGGGCTGGCCATGCTGGTGATCGGCGTCGACATGATCCTGTCCCCGACCGTGACGCCCCGGCTGGTCAACCGCTTCGGCAACGTCCGGGTGCTGTTCGGCGGGCTGCTCCTGGCGGTCCTGGCCTACCTGCTGTTCCTGCCCATCGGGCTGGACTGGGCCTACGCCGCCATGCTGCCGACCATGGCCCTGCTGGGGCTGGCGTTCGCCCTGGCGTACGGCCCGCTGACGATGGCCGCCACCGACGGCGTCGACGAGCGCGAGCACGGCCTGGCCGGCGGGCTGCTGTACACCTCGATGCAGTTCGGCACCGCCCTCGGCCTGTCGGCGGTGACCGCCGTCAGCGTCGCGGCGCTCGGCGACGGCGGCTCCCCTGAGGCGGGGCTGAACGCCCTCCACCACGCCCTCCTCGTCCCGGTCGCCGCCACCGTCGTGGGCGCCGCCATCACCGCCTTCGGCCTCCGCGCCAGGAGGACCGTCCCCGCCACCGCCGAAGTCCCGGCCTGACACCCGAGGAGAAACCGACATGAAGCCCTTCGCCGAGATCCAGGACGAGTTCGAGACCTACATCGGTGACATCGTCTACGCCACCATGACCACCGTCGACAAGAAGGGACGCCCCCGGGCGCGGGTCCTGATCCCGGTATGGGAGATCGTCGACGGGCGCCCGCTCGGCTGGCTGGCCACGTACAAGACTCCCGTCAAGGCGGCGCACCTGGCCGGCAACCCGCACACCACCTTCTCCTACTGGACCAGGCGGCAGAACGCCGTCAGCATCGACGCCGTCGCCGAATGGACCGAGGACCTGGAGACCAAGCGGCACGTGTGGGATCTCTACCGCAGGACCAGCCCGGCCGGGGCCGGGTACGACCTGGGTCGGTTCTGGCGCGGAGGTCCCGCCGATCCCGAGCTCCACGTCCTGCGCCTGGAGCCCTGGCGCGTCCAGGTCATCCGAGGGAGCGACCTGCGCAGCGGAATCTGGAAAGCCGAGGAAGCCGCCTGACCCGTCATCACAGCCGCGCACCGCCCAGCCGGTGCGCGGCTTCCGCGCGAAGGGCCCCGCACCCCCGCGCGAGACCCTTCCTGAAAGGAGGGGCATGACCGCCCCCGTGGTGATGGGGCCATGCCCTGCTGACCACCAGAATCCAACAAGTCGGTCAACAGCGGATCAACGCCGGATCAACGAATTGAAGGGTGCCTATGGCGTGAGCAACGGAGGATCTATCATTTGGTCATAAAACTGTCCATTGCGTTGGAGATTCTGGGAATGGCTGGTCAGGGAATCGACAGCGGGTTACGGTTCGCCGTACTCGGCCCCGTGCGCGCCTGGCGCGATGGCGAGGAACTGGATCTGGGCACCCCGCTGCAACGCTCGATTCTCGCGATGCTGCTCCTCAGGCAGGGCCGTTCGGTCACGCCGACCGAGATGATCGACGCCGTCTGGGGCGAGGATGCCCCGCCCCGCGCGCTCGGCGCGCTGCGCACCTACGTCTCCCGCCTGCGCACCGTCCTGGAGCCCGACCGCTCCCCGCGCTCCCGCCCCGACCTGCTCACCTCCGTCGGCAGGGGCTACGCGCTGCGGCTGCCCGAGGGCACGCTGGACCTGGCGCGGTTCGAGCGCGGCATCGCCGAAGCGGAGACGGCCCGCCGGCTGGGCCGCCTCGACCAGGCCGCCGACGCGCTGCGGGCGGCGCTGACGCTGTGCGAGGGCGAGCCGCTGTCCGGGGCCGTCGGGCCGTACGCCGAGCACCAGCGCGATCGGCTGATCGAGACCCGGATCAGCGTCGTCGAGACGCTGATGGACGTGGACCTGGAGCTCGGCAGGCACGCCGCGATCGTCTCCGAGCTGATCGCGCTGACCGCCGACCACCCGCTGCGCGAGGGCCTGCGCGCCCAGCTCATGCTCGCCTACTACCGGTGCGGCCGGCAGGGCGACGCGCTCAACGTGTTCACCGAGACCCGCGACGCGCTCATCGAGGAGCTCGGCATCGAGCCCGGCCCCGAGCTCACCGCCCTGCACCAGCGCATCCTGGCCGCCGACCCCACCCTCGCCGCGCCCACCCCCGCCGCCTCCGCCCCCGAGGAGCCCGAGGCCGCCACGGGCACGGCCGACGACGAGCCCGCGCACGAACTCCCCCGTCCGGCGCAGCTCCCCGCCGCGGTAAACGACTTCACCGGCCGCCGCGAGGTCGCCGGGCGGATCCGCGGCCTGCTGTCGGCCCAGGGCTCCGCCGAGGGCGTACCCGTCGCGGCCATCTGCGGCATCGGCGGCGTCGGCAAGACCGCGCTCGCCGTGCACGTCGCGCACTCCGCCGACGACCTCTTCCCCGACGGGCAGCTCTACGCCGACCTGCGCGGCTACACCGAGGAGGCGACCGCCCCCGAGTCCGCGCTCGGCGCGTTCCTGCGCGCGCTCGGCATCCCCGCCGACGTGATCCCCGAAGGGCTGTCCGAGCGCTCGGCGCTCTACCGCTCGCTGCTGGCCGACCGGCGCATCCTCGTGCTGCTCGACAACGCCCGCGACGCCCAGCAGGTCATGCCGCTGCTGCCCGGCTCGGCGGGGTGCGCCGCCATCGTCACCAGCCGGGGCAAGCTGGCCGACCTGCCCGCCGCGCGACTCATCGACCTCGACGTGATGGAGCCCGACGAGGCGCTGTCGCTCTTCGCCGCGGTCGCCGGTCCCGAGCGGGTCGCCGCCGAGCGGGCCGCCGCCATGGACGTGGTGGCCGCCTGCGGGTTCCTGCCGCTGGCGGTACGCATCGTGGCCGCACGCCTGGCCGCACGCCCGTCGTGGACCGTCGCCTCGCTGGTGCCCAGGCTCGCCGACGAGGCCCGCCGCCTCGACGAACTGCGGGTGGGCAACCTCGCCGTGGAGGCCACCTTCGCCCTCGGGTACGGCCAGCTCGACCCCGCCCAGGCGCGGGCGTTCCGGCTGCTGTCGCTGCCCAACGGGCCCGACATCTCCACCGGCGCCGCGGCCGCCGTACTCTCACTGAGCACGCTGGAGACCGAGGACCTGCTGGAGTCACTCGTCGACACCAGCCTGCTCGAAGCGCCCGCGCCCGGCCGGTACCGCTTCCACGACCTGCTCAAGCTGTTCGCCCGGCGCATCCTGGAGAAGACCGAGCGGCCCCAGGCCAGGACCATGGCGCTGCGCCGGCTGCTGGGCTTCTACCTGGCCTCGGCCCAGTCGGCGCACCGCCTCGCGTACGAGGGCAGCATGATCGCCGAGAACCTCGTCGTGGTCGGCAGCGGGCGCACCTTCGCCTCCGCCGACGACGCCGTCGCCTGGCTCATCGCCGAGGGCGACTCGCTGTTCGCGACCATCAACCAGGCCGCCGGCTCCTCCCGTACGGCCGAGCACCTGCTGCCCGCGGGCGACCTGCTGGTCGCGATGGAGCCGCTGCTGGAGTCCGGCACCCACATGCGCGAGTTCGACCAGGGCACCCGCGCCGTCCTGGCCACCGCCAGGAAGATCAGTGACAGCGCGAGCGAGCTGCGCTCCCGCTATGTCCTCGGCCGGGTGCTGTTCGGCGCCAACCGGCTGCCCGAGGCCGAGGAGCAGTTCAGGATCGTGCTCGACCTGTCCAACGCCGGCGACGAGGTGGTGGTGACCGGCGAGGTGCTCAACGCCCTGGCCGTCGTCTCAGGCCGGCGGCGCCGCCACAACGAGGCGCTGGCCTGGTTCGACGCGGCCATGAAGTTCTACCGGGACAACAACGTGCCCGCGGGCGAGGCCCTGGTGCTGAGCTACTCCGCCAGGGACCACCTCGGCCTCGGCCACCAGGAGGACGCGATCAGCGCGGCGGAGAAGGGCCTGGCCATCTTCACCGAGCTGGGCAGCGGCGCAGGCACCGCCCGCGCCCGCTACCACCTGGGCATCGTGCTGTCCCGCGTCGGCCGCCTCAACGAGGCCGTCCACCACCACGCCGAGTGCCTGGCCTTCTTCCGGGCCAGCAAACAGCGCGTCTGGGAGCAACGGGTCTGCACCCGCCTCGCGGAGACGTTCATCGCCGCCGAACGCTTCCCCGACGCCGTACGGCACGCCGAGCAGGCCCTCCTGGTCAGCAGGGAGATCGGCCACCCCTTCGGCGAGGCGCTCTCCCTGGCCGTGCTGGGCAAGGCCCTCAAGGGGCTGGGCAGCACCACCAGGAGCGTCGACTGCCTACAGCGGGCCCATGACATCTTCGTCAGGCTCGGCGCCCCCGAGGCCGGGGACCTCAAGGCCCTCCTCGCCGCCTCGCAGGTCGTCGAGTCCTGAGTACAGCTCGTCGTCCAGACGTGTCATCCACACATGGTTGATCAAGGCTGCCTCTTCTCGGCACGATGTGATAGCCCGGCCGGCCATCTGACCATCACGCTTCGCTAGGGGGCCCGGTTGTCCGGATGCTCCACGTGACGGCTAGCCGCCTCACATCGACGACCGGCCGGACCTGGCACGAACCCTCGAACCCCCCAGGTCCGTGCCCACGACCAGAGCCTGCCCCCCAACGGTCAACATCCGATCAACAGCCGATTGCCCCGCCTGTCACGTCCGTCACCCGTTAGTGGCTGCCGTAGTTGATGGTAAGAATGGCCACGACCGGATGGGCGTCACCATCCGCGCAGGTCTGAAAGTCGTCGCAGTATTGGTAGTCGATTCGAGCACTGCTGCTCAATTCGTAGTGAATGGTCCGCGACCAGCCGGAACTCTGCGGACGGCCAGCCTTACCACGCAGAAAGCACGTCTGCGCGATCGGATCAGGCTTACCGGGTTCGTGTGCCACGTGATCCCAGAACTGCTGGGCCTGCTGAAGGCCTACACGCTCCGCCATCTGCGCGTAGTGCTGAAGGAACCTCCGATGGACGAGAATCCTGTAGGTAGGAGCCTGCGCCGGTTTCCCGCCGGGACGCCGGGCGCTCATCAACGGCTGGTAGGCGCTGGTGCCGCTCACTGCGGCTCGCTCACCTGGACAAGGTCATCAGGCCCATGACGACCGAGAAGGATGGAGCGGCGCAGCGGGTCTTCCAGCTGACGTGCTGTGATCCGCCAGGCCTTGATGACCTCGTCCAGCGCCGTGGGGTCCTCATCCGAGGATGCGGCGAGCAATGCGTCGTGCAGTTCGTCGACGAACTCGCGTAGGTCGTCCACATCGAAGGCACGCAACCAGGCGAGATCACCCAGTTCTCCCACATCTGGAGCGACCTCTCGCCGCAGCAGGTGCTCCAGCCGCATGTGGGCGCGGGACCACCTGGCAATCTCCTCCAGAAGGCGCAGGCGCCTCTCGGGGAGCATCACCAGGCTGGTGCCGTCCTTGTCGCGCAGGCGGGCCAAGCCGTCGCGGGCGGCGTCAAGCACTTCGGTGCGTTTTGTCGCGAGGTCAGACGCTTGGAAAATCATGTCAGCCATGACCGCCTCCCATTGCCAGGATCATAGTTAGGATCCTAGATGTCAATGGGCCGAGTTCGAGGCAACGGTCTCGCAAAGCCTCTGAATGAGGAGGGTCGAGCATGGGTGAGGACGAGCGGCCCTACGATGCCCGCGAAGCCCTGATGCGCGAGGACACAGCGGGCCCTCGGTCCGAGTGGAAGACACCCAGCCTGGTGATGGAGCTGGTCGATGCACTGAAGAACCGATTCAACGGCGACCGTGAGCATGAGGATGCCGCCCATCGCTTCTTCAAGGCCTCTCATGAGCTGACCAAACGGGGTATGGACGCCGATTCGCTCGTCCGCTACGGAATGCGGCAAGAGGTTCTGGCCCCTCTCCTCGCATCCCTTGTGATCAGCTACGTCCTGCCCGCAGACAAGAGAGACGCCGCCCTCACGTCGAACCACCTCGACCTGTCGGGCTGGCAACCGCTCATGAAGATCCTGCCCGCACCGGCCGACGAGCGGCCTGACCCCGGTCGGCTGGCGGAGATCGCAATCGAGATGACCGGGACGGTGCTGGCGTCGTTCGACCACTGGATCGCGCACTCATCTCTCACGGCCTTGTTCGCTTTGAAGGCGCCCGGCGACGACCACTTCGGGGGCGAGCGGTCGGACGACATGGATCAGACTCTCTGTGACGACTATCGATGGCTGGTCGAGCGCTACTCGGAGACCTTTCTGCGGGAGTGGTCTACGACTTCCCTGCACAGGGAGTATCGGTGGATCATGGAGATCGAGCCCGCCGTGTTCGCCGAGAGACTTCTGCGGGACCGCCGGATCGAGCCGTTGGCGCTTGAGGCCGAGATCGCTCGACGAGCCGTTCTGGAGTCGATGGGCGCACCTGACACGCTCCGCCACCACGCCCCTCTCGTCCACGAGATGTCAGCACACGCGATCACCCTGCTCCACCAAGGACGACGAAACGACGCCGCCGCCCTGTTCGAGTTCGCCACCCGTAAGTGGCCCGGAGACCCGGTCGCGCACAACAATCTGGGGTTCTGCCTGATCCCTGACGCCCCCGAGCGAGCGATGTCGCACCTCGACAGAGCCTCCCGAGCCGGGTACAAACCCCCGGCGACGAATGCCTACAACCGCATGTGCTGCCACCTCGCCCTCGAACAGCCGCGACTTGCTCTCGCCGTCGCCAACGATTTCTGGACTACGCACGCCGACCAACTGAGCACTCCGGCCGTCCTGTGGCGGCGTTCGGGCGACGAGTGGGTGCTGCACAACGTGATCGACGCCCGAAAGGATCTCGTCATGCTGGCGATAGAGATCACTCTTTTGGAAGGGCGCACCGAAGAGGCCCGGCTGTGGCGAGAGCGAGCCAACCAACTCGCCACGGGCTAGCTACAGCTGGAAGTAGCCCTCGGCGATCAGGGGGCGGAGGGCGTCGGGGTTGAGGGATTCGCCGTTGTCGACCAGTTCGGCGATGACGTTGAGGAGGGGGCCGAGGGCCAGGTCGCCGTCGCAGACGCCGGCCAGGGCCGCCTCCACAGTGCCTACGTCCGTGCTGCGCCGCAGGCCCCGCGTCTGGCGCAGCACGATCCTCGACGGATCCTCCGCGCCGGGTGCGCCGATGCGTTCGTCGAGGAGGCCGTCGACCGTGCGCAGCCGGGCGGTGTCCAGGCCGGTGGCGCGGTGGGCGGTGGCGATCGCGTCGAGCACCTCGTCCACGTAGCCGCCCACCGGGAGCTCGACCTGGTGGGTGAGCCGCTCCAGGCGTACGACGGGGTCTAGGGTGCCGGAGTTGCGCATGGTGATCCAGCCGAAGCCGACGCCCTCGACCTGGGCCGCCTCGAACCAGGCCAGCCAACGGTCGTAGTGCTCGGTGTAGGCGGGGGTGCCCTGTTCGGCGGCGTCCCGCAGCCACAGTTCGACGTATTCGGCCGGGTCCTGCACGTCGCGTTCGACCACCCAGCCGTCGCATCCGGTCTCGGCGAGCCAGCCGCCGACCCGTTCGCGCCAGTCCTCGCCCCGGACGTGCAGCCAGTTGGCCAGGATCTGGCAGTGGCCGCCGGGGGTCAGGTGGCGGGGGGCTTGCCGTACCAGGTCGCGGCAGAAGCCGTCGGCCTCGAAGCCGGACTCGCGGTAGGTCAGGGCGCCGCCGCCGGGGGCGATCACGAAGGGCGGGTTGGAGACCACGAGGTCGAACAGTTCGCCTTCGACCGGCTCGTACAGGGAGCCGACCCGGGCGTCGATCCCTTCGACGCCGGACAGCGCCCAGCTGATCCTGGACAGTTCGATCGCGCGCGGGTTGACGTCGGTGGCGGTGACGTGCGCGGCGCGGCCGGCCAGGTGCAGCGCCTGGACGCCGCAGCCGGTGCCGAGGTCGAGGGCGCGCTCGACCGGGCGGCGGGACACGAGCTGGGCCAGGTTGGCGGAGGCGCCGCCCGCGCCGACGACGTGGTCGGCGCGCAGGGCGGGGTCGCCGGGGCGCACCTTGCGGTCGCTGACGACGTAGCCGGTCTCGTCCCAGGGCTGCAGGTGCACGCTGGCCCGCACGTCCTCCCCGACGGGCACGACCAGCCCGGACTCGAACACCTCGGCGGGCAGGTCGTCGGCGGGTACGGGCACGCCGAGCCACCACAGCCGGATCATCGTGGCCAGCGGGTCCCCCTCGCGCGTGGCCCGCAGGGCGGGGACGAGCTCCTCGCGGGCGAGGGCCGTCGCGGCCATGTCGCCGAGCCGCGAGCGGACCCCTTCGATGGTGTAGCCGGTCTTCAGGAGATGGTCGCGCAGTCGTTCCACCCGGCCATCCTCCCATCGGCCACCACACACCCAAGATCCGGAACTCACAGTAATCATACTGTTACAGAAATACCCAAGCATTCTGCAAGCGGGGAACAAGTGACGCGCGATATCCATGTGAGAGCAGCCGCCGTTCGAGGGGAAGCGGACCTTCCATGTTGATCCCTTGCTTCGCGTGCGAGTCCAGGTTCAGGCCCGACGAGTACTTCCAGGCGTGTTCCGACTACGACCGCGCGCTCGACCGGGTGTCGTGGACCTGCCCTCGCTGCGGCAACCGCGACGACCTGCGGGTCTTCCATGGCGAGTTGGGGTTCGGCGCGCCCGCCCGGGGGCGCTTCGACGTGCAGGACCGGCTGCGGGTGCCCGGTCTGCGGCGGCAGCGGCAGGACCTCCGGCTGGACATCTCGCTCGACACCGCCTCCTGGCGGGTGCCTTCGCAGGCCGCTAGACGGGTCGGGCAGCCGGCATGACCACCGGGCAGGCGTGTTCGGGGGTCTCGCCGCGCATCAGGCGGACGATGTCGGCCACGATCGTCTCGGCCTGCTCCGCCAGTGTCTCCGCGGTGGCCTCGCCCAGGCGCGGGGTGAGCACGACGTTCGCGAGCCGGGTGAGCGGGTGGGTGGGGTCGAGCCACTCGCCCTCGAAGTGGTCGAGCCCGGCGCCGCCGAGCCGGCCGCCGCGCAGGGCGTCGACCAGGGCGGCCAGGTCGTGCAGGGCGCCTCTGGAGGTGTTCAGGTAGATCGTGCCGGGGCGCATCGTGGACAGTTCGGTGTCGCCGATGAAGCCCATGGTCTCGATGGTCACGGGGACGTGCAGGGAGACCACGTCGGATTCGGCGAGCAGGGCGGGCAAGCTGTGGGTGGCCTCGTCGACGTAGGGGTCGCAGGCGATGACCCGCATGCCGAGGCCGCGGGCCCGCCAGCTCACGGCGCGGCCGACGCGGCCGAGCCCGACGATCCCGAACGTGCGTCCGGCCAGGCGCAGCCCGCGGTGGCGGTGGGCGGGTGGGACGCCGCCCCAGAAGACGCGGCCGCGCCGTACCTCGCGGTCGGCGGTGACGATGTGGCGGCTGACGGCGAACAGCAGGGCCAGGGTGAGTTCGGCGACGGCGTCGGCGTCGCGGTGGGCGAGGCGCAGGACGGTCACCCCGCGCCGGGCGGCGAGGCCGAGGTCGATGCCGGTGGGGGCGCCGAGGGAGGCGACGATGTCGAGGGGGAGGTCGAGGACGGCGGCGCGCACCTCGTCGCCGTCGACGACCAGGACGCTCGCGCCGGTCTCGGTGACCAGGTCGGCGAGGCGGTCGTCGGAGTATCCGAGCGGAGGGCGGTGGGGAGCGAGGACGACGTCGGCCACTTCGCGCAGCCGCGCGACGGCGTGCTCAGGCAGCGGGGCCAGCACCAGCGCACGAGATCGGCTCACAAACGCGACAATAACACCACAGAGGGTGGTCGCCTCATTGCTCCCCGCGCTGACGCAGACTCTGCCAGGCGGCCTCGCCGAGACCCTTGATCTCCTCGCTCGTGGGCAGGTGGGCGCCGGCGAACCACAGTCGGCACATCTCCTGCGCGGGCCCGAGCCAGAGGACGTAGCACATGGTCGGGTGCACCGGCTGGAGCTGGCCGTTCTTCATGTGCGGCCGCCACCATTCGGAGACCTGCTTGAAGAAGGCGCGTCTGGCCTCGGCCACCTCGGGTCCGCCCGGCTCGTTCTTGCGCGGCGGGCGCTCGCTGACCAGCAGCCTGGCCCGCTCGGGGTGTTCGCCGGCCCAGCGCATGTGGAAGGCGACGACGGCCTCGATGCCGTCGCGAGCGTTGTCGTGGCTGACCAGCTCGGCGAGGAAGGACTCCTGGTAGGCGGTCAGGATCTCCGCGTAGAGGACGCCGAAGACGTGTTCCTTGCTGGCGAAGTGGTGGTAGAAGCTGCCGACGCTGACACCGCTCTCCTCGCGGAGGCTGGCGAGGGTGGTGGCCGACACCCCGTCCTGGCTGAAGCGCCGCAGGGCGCCCTCGATGATCCGGCTCCGGCCGTCGCGTCCGTTCCTGACACTCTTCACGAGGTCAATGGTGAGCCACCAGAACCTTATTCCGCAAATACCCCTGCCTGTTGGATCATAGCGACAACCTCCACTGATCCGGAACTGACCTTCATTTTCGCGTCGGGCCAGGTCTTCCTGATCAGCTCGAGCACCTTCCGGTTCTCGCCCAGCACGTCCATGCCGACCGTGGTGGCGCCGCGCGTCGCGGCTCTGTGCAGCAGGGCGTCGAACAGTCGGGTGCCGATCCCCATCCCCTGCCACTGGTCGGCGACCACGATCGCGATCTCCACGTCGGCCCCGCCGCCGCGGTAGCTCATGGCGTGCCCGACGATCTCCCCGCCAACCTCGGCGACCAGGGCGTCCCTGCGCTCGTCGACGGCCAGGAGGGCGCGCACCAGGCTGGTCGCGGGCGTGGTCACACCGGTGAAGAAGCGGAGGGTCTGGGTGTGCAGGGACAGCCCCGTCAGGAAGCGCCTGACCCGCTCCTCGTCGTGTGGTCGCGCGAGCCGCACCTGAGTCTCGAACACAGACTCAGCATTTCGCGATCACCTGAGTCTGTCAAGTAGACTTAGGCGGACGGAGAGTTACCATGCCAGATATGAACGAGCCTTTCCGGGCTGAGAACTGCTCGATCGCGCGAACCCTGGACGTCGTCGGGGAGAAGTGGACCTTCCTGGTGCTCCGCGAGGCGTTCTCCGGCGTGCGCCGCTTCGCCGACATGCAGGCCATCACCGGAGCGCCCCGCCAGGTGCTCAGCGCCCGCCTCGCCCGGCTGGTCGACGAGGGACTGCTGCGCAAGGTGCCGTACCGCGAGCCCGGACAGCGGCAACGCGACGAGTACCGGCTGACCGAGAAGGGCCTCGACCTCTATCCGCTCCTCATCGCGCTGATGCACTGGGGCGACAGATACCTGGCCGACGCCGCGGGACCGCCCATGGAGCTGACCCACCGCGACTGCGGCGCCCCCGTGGAGCAGTTCCTGCGCTGCGCGGACGGCCACGAGGTCGGCGGCCCGCGGGAGGTCACCGCGCGGCCGGGGCCCGGCGCGCTGCTGAGCGCCTAAGCCAGCGAGCGCAGACTCCGCCGGAAGTCGAGGACGGTCGCCAGCGCGGCCCCGCCCAGCAGTACCGCGACCGCCAGAGCGCGCACCAGCACGTACGTCTCGACCGGCAGGGTCAGCAGCAGCCACATGCTCAGCGCCCCGTTGCCCAGCTGCGCGAGCCCCCACATCAGCGACTGCCGGGTGTAGAAGCGGCGCATCCTCGGGTGCGCGACCACCCGCTCGGGCAACGGCACCAGGTCGGCCGCCACCCGTTCGGCCAGCGGCCTGCGCGCCTTGGCGGTGACCAGGAACGCGGCGCTCGCGCAGAACACCCCCAGCGTCGGCTGCAGGAAGAACAGCCGGGGATCGACGAAGACCAGGACCAGCGCCAGCCGTACCGTCATCATGATCGAGGCGAGCAGGACGCCGCCGGGCACGGTCTGGCGGCGCGCCAGCCGCCAGGCCAGGCCGCCGTAGACCCAGGCCGCCGCGATCGCGAACGCCCCCGCCAAACCGGCCACCAGCAGGCCCAGGTAGAAGACCGCGACCGGCATGACCATGCTTTCGAGCACGCGTGGCAGCGCGTGCCGGAGGAGGACGCCCATCCGGGGCAACGCGACCGCGGGCGAGACGGCGAGCATGGTCATATGGGGTGTGCTGCTCCCAGGGGGATGGAGCGTTCCTAAAGGGCCGATCCGACCGTAGACGACGGTGGAACGATCCGACACCCTTTTGCCCACATCTTCGCGGCCTCGGCGGTCGAGGCGCAGGTGGCAGTGCCTACTCTGTAGGGGTGTACCGGTTCCTCCTCACGCCACGCTGGCTGGCGCTGCATGTCGTCGTGCTGCTGGTCATCCCCGCCTTCGTCTTCCTGGGCCAGTGGCAGTTCGGCAGATTCGAGGAGCGGTCGTCCAACAGCGACCTGGTCACCAGGAACATCGAGGCCCCGCCCGCCCCGCTGGAGACGGTCATCGCCCCCGGCAAGCCGGTGAGCGTGGACGACCGCTACAAGCGGGTCACGCTGAGCGGCACCTACGACGCGAGTCACGCGCTGCTGGTGCGCAGGCGCCCGCAGAGCAGCCAGCTCGGCTTCTACGTGCTGACCCCGCTGGTCACCGGCGACGGCCGGGCCGTGCTGGTGAACCGGGGCTGGGTGAAGGCCGGCGCGACCGCCGACACGCTCCCCGAGGTGCCCGCTCCCCCGGCCGGCCAGGTCGAGGTCACCGGGCGGCTGCGGATCAGCGAGACCGAGGAGTCGAGCGGCATCAAGGACCGGGCGGGCCTGCCCGCGGGCCAGGTGCTGCTGATCAACACCCAGGCGATCGGCAAGGGCCTGCCGTACTCGCTGCTCGACGGGTTCGTGGAGCTCACCGAGCAGCGGCCGAAGACCTCGCCGGCGCCCGAGCCGGTCCCCGCGCCCGACGTCGGCGCGGGCGGCGGCCTCAACCTGGCGTACGGCGTGCAGTGGTGGCTGTTCATCGGCATCGCGATCGGCGGCTGGCTGCTGCTGATCCGCCGCGAGGCCAACGACCGCAAGGCCGCTGCGGCGAGCAGCGACGAGACCGAGAAGGTGAACGCCTGACGTGTCCCGCCATATCGCATTCTCCGAGCTGCACAACTTCCGCGACGTCGGCGGCTACCCCACCCAGGACGGGCGGCACAGCGTCAGGTGGGGGCGCCTCTACCGCGCCGACTCCCTCGGGCTGCTGGCCGGCGACGACCTCGGCAGGTTCGAGGCGCTCCAGGTGCGCACGGTGATCGACCTGCGGCATCCCTTCGAGGTGGAGCACCGCGGCCGGGTCCCCGAGGCCGACGGGCTCAGCTACCACAACCTGCCGGTCGAGGTCCGCAGGTGGGACGTGACGCTCTTCGACCCCGGACTCGGGGTGGGCAGGTTCCTCGCCGACCGCTACCTGGAGGTCTCGGAGGACGGCGCCGACCTGCTGCGCTCGGCCATCGAGACGATCGCCGTGGCGGACAACGCCCCCGTCGTCGTCCACTGCGCCGCCGGCAAGGACCGCACCGGGCTGCTCACCGCGCTGGTGCTGTCGCTGCTGGGGGTCTCCCGCGAGGACGTCGTGGCCGACTACGCGCTCACCGGTCTGGCCACCGAGCGGTTCATCACCTCCTGGCGCACCCGCCATCCGGAGGCCGAGCTGTGGCCGGGCTTCGGCCTGGCGCCGGCCGAGGCGATGGACCTGTTCCTCGCCGACCTCGACAGCCGCCACGGCTCGGTCGAGGACTACTGCGCGCAAACGCTGAACCTGGCTCCGCAGGCCGTTGAGCTGCTCAGCAACAATCTTCTCGACTGACGCGAACGAGACATCCGCGCCCCCTTTGTCCGAGATCGTCAGTCCGATGATCCCAGGTCTCAACACGATCAGATACACACAGCTTGTTCCGGCTGTCACGGTCGTCGTACGGTTGCCTGCGTGACTACGCCGCTGCTCCCCGATCCTGACCCAAGGCGGCGCGACTACGTGATCATCTCCGCCGACGATCACCTGATCGAGCCTCCCGACCTTTTCGATGGCCGAGTCGCGGAGAAGTACGCCGAGCTCGCGCCCAAGGTCGTCGAGACCGACACGGGCCACCAGGTCTGGAGGTACGGCGGCGCCACCTACCCCTGCGCCGGGCTCGACGTCGGCGCCGGCCTCCCGCGCGAGCAGTGGACGCTCGACCCGGTCAGGTTCGAGAACATGCGGCCCGGCTGCCACGACATCGAGGCCAGGATCGACGACATGGACCTGGCGGGCATCTGGGCGGCGCTCTGCTTCCCCGGCATGCTGGCCGGTCAGTCCGGCATGCTGTTCGCCAGAACCCGCGACCAGGACCTCGGCCTCGCCCTGGTCAAGGCGTGGAACGACTGGCACATCGACGTGTGGGCGGGCACCTACCCCGAGCGGATGATCGGCCTGCAGCTCCCCTGGCTGCCGGACCCCGACATCGCCGCCAAGGAGATCAGGGCGAACGCGGCCAGAGGCTTCAAGGCGGTCGTCTTCCCCGAGTTCCCGACCCGGCTGCGACTGCCGTCGATCCACTCCGGCCACTGGGACCCGTTCCTGGCCGCCTGCGAGGAGACCGGCACGGTCGTCTGCCTGCACACCGGCGCGTCGAGCTGGTCCCCCGTACCGTCCCCCGACACGCCCATCGAGGCGATCACCACGCTGATGCCGGCCAGCGCGATGTACGCCTGCGCCGACTGGCTGTGGTCCGGCATCCCGCTGCGCTTCCCCGCGCTGCGCGTCCTCATCGTGGAGGGCGGCGTGGGCTGGCTGCCGATGCTGGCCGAGCGCGCCGACTACGCCCTCGACCACCCCGTGGCGGGCGAGGCGCAGTGGGAGGGCGGGCTCAAGCCGAGCGAGGTGCTGCGCCGCAACTTCTTCTTCGGCAGCCTGGACGACCAGGCCCTGTCCGGCGTACGGCTGGCGGTCGGCCTCGACCACGTCCTGCTGGAGAGCGGCTACCCGCACTCCGACTCGACCTGGCCCGACACCCAGACCGCCGTCTCCAAGAACCTGGGCGCCCTGCCTCCCGCCGACATCGCCAGAGTCGCCTACGGCAACGCCGCCCGCCTGTTCGGCCACCCGCTGCCCTCGCGGGCGTGGCTCAGGCGGGAGGAACTGTAGCGCCCTGAATGATCTTGCGCTCCCAGTCGACGTAGCGCCCGCTCTCGCCGAGCAGCGACCCCATCAGCCAGAGGAACACCCCGAAGTCGTCGGCCACGCCGATCAGCACCAGGAAGTCGGGG
The DNA here is from genome assembly GCF_040645915.1 of Nonomuraea sp. NPDC046570. Lineage (NCBI taxonomy): Bacteria > Bacillati > Actinomycetota > Actinomycetes > Streptosporangiales > Streptosporangiaceae > Nonomuraea > Nonomuraea sp. NPDC046570. The sequence continues at coordinate 113,537 of NZ_JBEYZF010000010.1, forward strand.
ATGACGTCGATCGGCGAGACGATGTAGACCACGCCGAGCGCGAGCAGCGCCAGCCTGCCCTTGGCCATGCCGGGGTACTTTCCGCGCGTCACCGCGCCGAGCATGCGCGGGATCGCGCGCACTCTTGCCATCAATCCGGGCGTACCCGGCTGACTCACTTCGCGGTACGTGCGCCAAGCCGCTGCGGCGCGGGTCACTTTCGCCATCGTGAGCACCTCCGTGGTGGCGTCTACCCAAGACTTCTCACGACATAACGTGTCACGCTCGGCGATTCGTTCCCCCGGTGGTCAGCGCATGGCCGGGTGCTCGAACGGCGTGGCGGCCTCGATCTGGGCGGCGAGCCGTACCAGGAGGTCCTCGCGGCCCGTGGCGGCGATGAGTTGCACGCCGACGGGGAGGCCGGCCGGAGTCCGGTGCAGGGGCAGGGAGATCGCGGGCTGTCCGGTCGCGTTGATCGGCGAGGAGAACGAGACGGCCCGCGTGGTACGGCCGAAGGCGGTGCTCAGGTCGTCCGGCGAGATCCAGCCCAGCGGGTACGGCGTCACCCCGATCGTGGGGGCGAGCAGCAGGTCGAAGCCGGAGGCCCCACCACTCGGCCATGCGGCGGCGGAAGGCGTCCATCCACTGCAGGGCGGTGATGTGCTCGACCGCGCCGCGGCGCCGCCCGCCCTCGGCCATCAGCCGGTTGCGCGGCTCCAGCTCGGCGAGATCCACCGGCTTGCCCCGCCAGGCGGCGATGTTCTCCAGCTCGGCGGCGACGTTCGCGGACACGATGGCGGCGAAGTGCAGCGGGAAGTCCGGGTCGCCGAGCGGCTCGGGGCAGCCGGGCAGCACGTCGTGGCCGAGCGACTCCAGTAGGGTCGCCGCCCCGGCGACGGCCTCGGTCAGGGTGGCGTCCTCGGGCACGTCGCCGCGCGGGTGGGCGCTGACGAACCCGATGCGCAGCCGTCCCGGGTCCGCGCCCACCTCGGCGGCCAGCGGGCCCGGCAGCGCGGGCGCGTCGTAGGGGTCGCCGGGCACGTACCCGGCGATCAGGTCGAGGGCGGCGGCGGTGTCGCGGACCGTCCTGCTGACGAAGCCCGCCACCGAGAACCCGCTCCAGCCCTCTCCCGTGGCGGGCCCGTAGCTGGAGCGCCCCCGGGTCGGCTTGAGCCCCACGAGCCCGCACAGGCTGGCCGGGATGCGAATCGAGCCGCCGCCGTCGCTCGCGCTCGCCAGCGCGACCATCCCCGCCGCGACCGCCGCCGCCGAGCCGCCACTCGACCCGCCGGGCGACTGGCCGAGGTCGTAGGGGTTGCGGGTGGGGCCGAACGCGACGGGCTCGGTGGTGATCGTGGTGCCGAACTCCGGGGTGTTGGTCCTGCCGAGCACCACGAACCCGGCCGCGCGCAGCCGGGCCACGCTGTGCCCGTCGGCGGCCACACGCACCCCGTCCAGCGTCCGCGAACCCGCGTTGTACGGCTCGCCCGCCTGCCCCCAGCCGAGATCCTTCAACAGGATCGGCACGCCGCGGAAGGGCCCTTCGGGAGCCTGGTCCGCCTCGGCCAGCGCCGCCTCGAAGCGGCGGTGCACTACCGCGTTCAGCTCGCCGTCGTGCGCCTCGATCTTGGCGATCGCCGCCTCGACCAGCTCCCGCGGCGAGGCCAGCCCCTCCCGTACGGCCTGCGCCTGCCCGACCGCGTCCAACCGCAGCAGTTCGTCCATCGCTATCCCTTCGGTGCCAGCCCGCGGACGGCCTGGGTGATGGAGACCTCGCCGCCGGGGATGGGGGCGAGGACGGGGGTGTCGAGCCCGTTGGCGACATACTCCTCGATCCGGGCACGGCAGGTGGCCGCGTCGCCGTGCACGATCAGCGCGTCCACGACCTCGTCCGGGATCGCCCTGAGCACCGCCTGCCGGTCTCCGGCCCGCCAGGCCTCGTGCATCGGCCGCAGCACCTCGTCCCGGCCGAGCCAGTCGTGGAAGGCGGCGTAGGCGGGGACGGTCAGGTAGGCGGCGAGCATCCGGCGGCCCATCTCGCGCACCTTGGCGGCGTCCTCGCTGACGCAGACGAAGATCCTGGCGATCAGCTCGGTGCCGGGGCCGATCTCGGCGCGCACCCGCCGGACGTCGTCCGGCGAGAGCCAGTTGGTGATCGCGCCGTCGGCCTCCTCGGCGGCCAGGCGCAGCATGCGCGGCCGGAGCGCGGCCAGCACGATCTTCGGCGCGATCCTCGGCGCGCGCTCCAGCTTGAAGCCCTTGACCTCGAACGTCTCGTACGCCTCGGTGACCTTCTCCCCGGCCAGCGCGCTCCTCAGGAAGCGCAGCGTGTCCCGGGTGCGCGCGTACGGCTTGGCGAACTCCGCGGCGTTCCACCGCGACACGATCGCCGGCGAGGACGAGCCGATGCCGAGCACGAAGCGCTCGGGGGCCAGGTCGGCCAGTGTGGCCGCGGACATGGCCAGCACGCCGGGCCCGCGCGTGTAGACGGGCACGATCGCGCTGCCGAGGCGCAGTCCGGGCGCCCACTCTGTGGCCATCGCCAGCGGGACGAAGGCGTCCGCGCCGTTGACCTCGGCCGACCAGACGTCGGTGTAGCCCAGCGCGGGCAGTTCCCCGATCAGTTCCCTGGCCTCGGCCAGCGAGCGGTCGAAGAAGGGGATCGTCATGCCCCAGTTCTGAGTCATCGCGGGCCTCCCGGCTGTAGCTTGCCCCGGTATGCGGGGGCTCCGTCAAGATACCAACCGGGCGGTATGTTCAGCCGGAAGCCCACAAGGCCGTCTGAAGGCCGCGCACGGCCCGCCCGGCACCCGGGGAGGGGATCACTCCCGCAGCTCGTGTACCGCCGCGATGAAGTCCTTGGTGATGCCTCTCAGCCCCGGCAGGTGGGACAGCCCGACCAGACGATCGACCAGCGGCACCGTGACCTCGATCAGCCGGTAGGTGCGCCGGCAGCCCGGCGAGGTGTCGTGCACCCAGAACAGCACGATCCCCATCGACATCAGCCAGAGCAGCTCCGGCAGCTCCTCGCGCAGCTCCGCGTCCATCCGGTCCCGCGAACCCTCGACCACCTGCCGGTAGATGGCCACGGACGCCTCCCGCGCGGGCGACGACTGCGCGCTGAACGGGCTCAGCGGATTCGTCGGCTCGGCCGCGTGCTTGAAGAACTTCACCGCGAACTCGTGGTACGGCTCCGAGACCCGCACCCACTCCCGGAAGACGCCGCTCAGCCGCGCCGCGAACGACCGCTCGGTGGCCAGCAACTCGCGGCAGGCCCGCTCGTGCTCGTCCTGGGCCCGGTCGTAGTAGGCCTGGATCAGCGCTTCCTTGGAGGCGAAGTAGTAGTAGGCGTTGCCCACGGAGACCCCGGCCTCGGCGGCGATGGCCCGCATCGTGGTCGCGTCGAAGCCGCGTTCCCGGAACAGGCGCAAAGCCGTCTCGACGATGACCTCTCGGGTGCTCTCCGATCCTCGGTTTCGGGGTTCGGACACGCACGTCACTTTACGTTAGGAGCGGCCCTTTCGGTCACGCGACAGCACCGTGATCACCGCCACAGGGTAAAGATCCACTCCGAGCGCGGATCATGTGGGCTCCACGGTGGCATTGATCCTTCTGGCGGAAGGGCAATCCGCGAGAAGGCATCGATATGTGGATACGTTGGTCGGTGCGGCTGCTCATCGCCGCGCTCATCGCCGTACAAACCTGCATCATCGCGGTGGCAACGGCCGCCTCCGCCGCACCCGTCACCCCAGGTGACCGGGTACGGCCGGCGCCGCCACCCGTGATCAGGACCTACGAGATCGAGGGAGTAATCGAGACCGCCCGCTGGTACGCCGCCAGGCTGGACCAGAGCACGAGCGACGACCTGTCCAGGACCAGGCTCCGCGAAGCCGGACGCATCTCACACGGACTCGCGATGGGTCTGCTGAGAGACGCGGGCCTGCGCCGGAAGTCCTCAGGCCACTGCACGGACCGGAGGATCCGTGTCTGCACCTCACTGGAGGCGGTCAGATCCGCCACGCTCCACCGGGTGATCGAGCTCAAGAGGGCCAGCGGCTGCCCCATCATGGTCACCGGTGGCACCGAGACCGGGCACGCGCCCGGCCCGTTCAGCCACGCGAGTGGCCACAAGCTCGACATCTCACGCAACCGATGCGTCGACCGCTTCGTGACCGGCAACTACCAGCCGATCTCGGTCCGCGGCGACGGCGCCCGCCTCTACCGGGCATCCGACGGCACCGTCTTCGCCGACGAGTCCGACCACTGGGACATCCTGTTCCGCTGACCGCGAGAGCCCGGCACCCTGGAAGCAGGGTGCCGGGCTCAAGCGGAACAGGTCAGAACTCGGCCGCGACCAGCTCGGCGATCTCGGCGGCGTTCAGCGCCGCACCCTTGCGCAGGTTGTCGCCGCACACGAACAGGTCGAGGGTGTTCGGGAAGTCGAGCGCCTGGCGGATCCGGCCCACATAGGTCGGGTCGGTGCCCACGACGTCGGCGGGCATCGGGTAGACGCCGTTCGCCGGGTCGTCCAGGACGACGACGGTCGGCGCGGCGTCGAGGATCCGGCGCGCGTCGGCCACCGTGATCTCACGCTCGAAGCGCGCGTGCACGGCCAGTGAGTGCGTGGTGATGACCGGCACCCGGACGCAGGTCGCCGAGACCTTCAGGTCCGGGATACCGAGGATCTTGCGCGACTCGTTGCGCAGCTTCAGCTCCTCCGACGCCCAGCCGCCGTCCTTGAGCGAACCCGCCCACGGCACGACGTTGAACGCCACCGGCGCGGGGAACGGCGACTCCTCGGGCAGCTTGTTCTGCAGCGCCTTGCGCACGTCACCGGCGCTCTGGCCGATCGTGCGGTCGCCGGCGAGCGCCTCGACCTCGTCATACAGCCGGGCCGAACCGGCCACCCCGGCGCCCGAGACCGCCTGGTAGGAGGCGACGACGAGCTCGCTCAGGGTGTACTCGGCGTGCAGCGCGCCCATCGCGGCCATCATCGACAGCGTGGTGCAGTTGGGCGTCGAGATGATGTTCCGCGGACGGCTCGCCGCCGCCTGCGGATTCACCTCGGGCACCACCAGCGGGACCTCGGGCTCCATCCGGAACGTCCCCGACTTGTCGATCGCGATCGCGCCCCGCTCGGCCGCGACCGGCACCCACACCGCGGACACCTCGTCGGGCACGTCGAAGATGGCGATGTCGACGCCGTCGAACACCTCCGGCGCCAGCGCCTGGACGACCACGTCCTCGCCGCGGACCTGGAGGACCTTGCCGGCCGAACGCGGTGAGGCGACCAGGCGGATCTCGCCGTAGATGTCCTCACGGCCGGAGATGATGTCGCGCATGACGGTGCCCACGGCACCGGTCGCCCCGATCAGCGCGAGAGTCGGCTTCCTGCTCATCGTCCACTACCTCCATACACCACGGCCTCAACCTGCTCCGAATCGAGGTCGAACGCGCGGTGCGCGGCGGAGACCGCCGCGTCCACGCCGTCCTGCCCCACGATCACCGAGATGCGGATCTCCGAGGTGGAGATCATCTCGATGTTGACCCCCGCGTCGGCGAGAGCCGCGAAGAACGTCGCGGTGACGCCGGGGTGCGAGCGCATGCCCGCCCCGATCAGCGACACCTTTCCGATCTGGTCGTCGAACAGCAGCGACTCGAACCCGATGCGCTCCTGGATGCGCTTCAGCGCCGTCAGCGCCGTCGAGCTGTCGGCCGTGGGCAGCGTGAAGGAGATGTCGGTGCGACCCGTCGCCGCGGCCGAGACGTTCTGCACGATCATGTCGATGTTGATCTCGGCGTTGGCCAGCGTTTTGAAGATCGCGGCAGCCTCGCCGACCTTGTCGGGCACCCCGACAACGGTGATCTTGGCCTCGCTCCGGTCGTGTGCGACGCCGGAGATGATCGGCTGCTCCATCTCGGTTCCTTCGGTGTAAGGGTCGGACACGACCCACGTGCCTTCCTTCTGGCTGAACGAGCTGCGCACGTGGATCGGCAGGTTGAACCGGCGAGCGTACTCGACGCAGCGCAGGTGCAGGATTTTCGCGCCGCAGGCGGCCATCTCCATCATCTCGTCATAGGAGATCCTGGGGATCTGCTGGGCCGCGGGCACGATGCGCGGGTCGGCGGTGAAGATGCCGTCGACGTCGGTGTAGATCTCGCAGACGTCGGCCTCCAGGGCCGCCGCCAGCGCCACCGCCGTCGTGTCGGAACCACCGCGGCCGAGCGTGGTGATGTCCTTGGTGTCCTGCGAGACGCCCTGGAAGCCGGCCACGATCGCGATGTGGCCGAGGTCGAGCGCCTCGCGGATGCGGCCGGGCGTCACATCGATGATGCGCGCCCTGCCGTGCGTCGAGTCGGTGATCACGCCGGCCTGCGAGCCGGTGAACGAGCGGGCTTCGTGGCCCAGGTTGGCGATCGCCATGGCCAGCAGGGCCATGGAGATGCGCTCGCCCGAGGTGAGCAGCATGTCCAGCTCACGGGCCGGAGGCAGCGGCGAGACCTGCTGGGCCAGGTCGAGCAGCTCGTCGGTGGTGTCACCCATCGCCGAGACGATGACGACGACGTCGTTGCCGGCTTTTTTCGTCGCGACGATCCGCTGCGCGACCCGCTTGATGCAGGACGCGTCGGCGACGGACGAACCACCGTACTTTTGCACAACGAGCGCCACGAGAGTCTCCCGGTCTGGACTGTGAGCTGCCAGTCTACTGGCGGCCCCAGATGAGCCCGGGGATACGGACCACTATGTGGACATCAGGCGGTGGTGACCTCTTCTGCGACATCCAGGCGGGTGTGTGCCGCAAGCGCCTGAAGTGCACGCATGGCCGCGCCCGCGTGGTTGCCCCAGGTGTTGAAGTAGGAGTACTGCCACCACCACAGCGCCTCGTGCGGGCGGCCCGCGTGGAAGTGACGCAGCCCGTGGATCAGGTCCGCCGCCACCGCCGTCAGATCGTCCGACAGGCGATAGGGGGTGACAGCGGTGTCCTTGTACGGGTCGAACACCTCGGCGTAGTCGTCGACGGCGCCGAGCCGCTCCGCCAGCGCCGTACGGACGCCGTCCACGTCCGGGTCCTCGCTCAGCGGCGGCTCCCAGTTGCCGGAGAGGATCACGTCCTGGCTCGCGCCGAGCTTGGCGCCCGCCAGGCTCACCTGCGCCACCTCGACCAGCAGCAGCGACCAGATGCCGTCGCCACCCTCACCGCCCGCGACCCTGGTCAGGCCGTCCACATAGTTCTGCGCGTGTCCGGCGATCTCGTCGGCGAGAACGCTCCACTCGTCAGACATCCAGCAGCCTCCGTCCTTCGAACGCGCGGCCCAAGGTCACCTCGTCGGCGTACTCGAGGTCACCGCCTACCGGCAGACCGCTGGCCAGTCGTGTCACTTTCAGACCCATCGGCTTGACCAGACGGGCTAGGTAGGTCGCCGTCGCCTCCCCCTCCAGATTGGGGTCGGTGGCGAGGATCAGCTCGGTCACCCTGCCGTCGGCGAGGCGGGTCATCAGCTCGCGGATGCGCAGGTCGTCGGGACCGACGCCGTCGATCGGGCTGATCGCGCCGCCGAGCACGTGGTACGTCCCCCGGAACTCGCGCGTCTTCTCGATCGCGACGACGTCCTTCGACTCCTCCACGACACAGATCACCTGGGGATCGCGCCGGGCGTCCCGGCAGATGCGGCACTCCTCCTCGGAGGCCACGTTGCCGCACACCCTGCAGAACCTGACCTTCTCCTTCACCTCGAGCAACGCGTGCGCCAGCCGCTTCACGTCGACCGGGTCCGCCGCCAGCAGGTGGAAGGCGATCCGCTGCGCGCTCTTGGGACCGACGCCGGGCAGCATGCCCAACTCGTCGATCAGGTTCTGGACGACCCCTTCGTACATGGCCTAGAACCCCGGTAGCTGACCGAGGCCGCCGCCGCCGAGCCCCTGCGCGAGCGGCCCGAGTTTCTCCTGCTGGAGGTCGGCGGCCGCGCGGACGGCGTCGCGGACGGCCGCGATGGTCAGATCCGCGATCGTCTCCGCCGTGTCCTGCGGGTCGCTCGCGTCGATCACACTCGGGTCGATTTTGAGCTCCAGCAACTCGCCCGAACCGTTGACGAGAGCCCTGACCAGGCCGCCCCCGGCCGAGCCCTCGATCTGCGCCTCACTGAGCTCCTGCTGGGCGCTCACGAGCTGTTGCTGCATGAGCTGGGCCTGCTCCAGCAACTGCTGCAGATTGACATCCCCTGGGTTCACCGTCGTGCGCTCCTCGTAGCTCCGCGTCCGTGACTTCCACGAGCCTACGGTGTTTGAGCGCTGTCATGCACGGGCGGGAGCAGGTGTTTTGGCGCCGCCGATGCTCTTGGCCGGGTCCCGGCCCCCCTCCAGCGTCCAGGACCCGGCCACGCACGCCGACCGGAGCGGCCGCACCATGCCGACGTGTCCCGTCAAGGTATCCACCCCGACGTTGCACACACGTTGCGTTCGCTCAATCACCCTGCGCAATCCCCCGAACGGGTTGCGCGAAGCCACCCCCAGCCCGGATGCTTCGCCCATACGCTGACTACTGGGAGTGGCTGATGAGTAACGCCGACCTCGCCGCCTACTCCCGCCGCCCGCGACCCACACACGAGGCGGCGGTGACGGACGGCGGAACGCCGCGAGCCCTCATCTCAGCGTCCTGGAGACGATCCATGGACGCGGGCGTCGACCCGGACGCCAGCACCGCCCCCCTCGTCTTCGACGCCTCCCGCCTCGGCGACGAACGCGCCGCCCACCCGCTCGCCCCCCTGCTGCCGCTGCTGGCCGAGACCCTGCACGGCGTCACCGACGAGACCGGCCTCGTCATGATCGTGACCGACGCCGAGGGCCGAATCCTGTGGCGCGACGGCAACCACGCCACCATGAGCAGCGCGGACATGGTCAGGCTCACCGACGGGTTCCAGTGGGCGGAGCGCTCCGTCGGCACCAACGGCATCGGCACCGCGCTCGCCGCCCGCACACCCGTCAGCGTCTTCTCCGAGGAGCACCTGGTCAAAGCGCTGCACGTGTGGTCGTGCAGCGGCGCGCCGATCATCGACCCGGACACCGGCGACGCCCTCGGCTGCGTCGACGTCAGCGGCACCTCCCCCGCCCTGCACCCCGCCACCGTCGCCCTCGTCGGCGCCGCCGCCCGGCTCGCCGAGAGCCACCTCGCCCTGCGCATGCACGAGCGGGACATGCTGCTGCGGCTCCGGTACGACTCGCTCAGGCGGAACTCCGGCGTCCTGGTCACCGCGACCGGCCGGATCATCGCCGGCGACGCCGCAGGCGCGCTCGGCAGCCGCATCCACCTGCCCCCACCCGGAGGGCGGGTCAGCCTGCCCAACGGCCGCACGGGGCGTCTGGACGCGTTCTACGACGGCTTCCTGCTGCGCGCCGCCGACTGCGACGAACCCGCCGCGCTCAGGCTCAGCCTGCTCGGCGACGGCCAGCCGACCGTCCGTCTCGGCGACCAGCACCTGACGCTGTCGCTGCGCCACGCCGAGATCCTCGCCCTGCTCGCGCTCAACCCGCGCGGGCTCACCGCCGAACAGCTCTCCTTCTACCTGTACGGCGACGACGGCAACCCCGTGACCATCCGGGCCGAGATCCACCGGCTGCGGGCCCAGCTCGGGCAGGCCATCGCCGCCAAGCCGTACCACCTCGCCGCGCCGGTCGAAGCCGACTTCCTGGAGCTGAAGCGGCTGCTGGGCGGGCACGACCCGGCGGCCCTGGCCCGCGCGTACACCGGGCCGCTGCTGCCCCGCTCGGAGTCGCCGGAGATCCGCAGGGAACGCGACGAACTCGAAGTCCAGGTCCGCGCCCGGCTGCTGCGCAGCGGCTCCCCCGACGACTTGTGGATCTACGCCCAGACCGCCAACGGCCGCACCGACCTCCAGGTCCTCGAACGCGTCACCGCCTCCCTTCCCCCCGCCGACCACCGCGCCGCCGCCGCCCGCATCCGCCTACTCTCCGACTAACCCCATCCCCTCTCCACAACAAGCCCCCTTCCTCCACCTGCACACCTCGTCTTCTGTACGGCAAGCCCACCCTCCCGCCACCCTCCGCACGTGGCCGGCGCCCCTCCAGGGCCACGCTCCTCAAGCGCACATGGAACGGTCCACAAACGCCACCCGACAAACCTTGAGCTCGCAGTCCAGCTCAGATGTGTGAGGCTCGCGGTGTCCGACTCAGGTGTGGTCGATTTCGCCGATGACCTGAGCGCCCAGTTCGCGTTGGAGTAGGGCCATGCCGCTGAGTGCGTCCACGTCGGCGTCCGCGTCGTTCAGTGGGTCGACCTCGTCGGACTCGGGGCCCTTCTGGCGGCCGGGGATCGCTTCGGGCCATCCGGCCGTGCCGCCGTTCTGCCGCCCGGTGCGCGGTCCTGCCTGGGCCGCCGCGTGAGCGGCCGATCTGGCCGCCGCCCTCGCGGCGCTGGGGGCAGCAGCTCGGGGGCTCGCCTGCGCCGGGCTGGGCGAAGGCGGAACCCCTGGGTCGGGATCGTCGGGCGCGGTGGGCCAGGACTCGTCCGTGACCTGCCTCTCCCCTGCGCCTCCTGCTGATCCGGAACCCTCCTGGGCCTCGCCACCCCACTGCCGGGCCGCTTCCCCAGCCTGTCCCTGACCTGCCTGCGCGCCAGCCGCTCCTTGCCCGGCAGCCGCATCCTGCCCCAGGCCGGCCGCCTGCCCCGAGCCGCCCTGCCCATGACCACCGGTCCCCTGGGCACCAAACCCCTGACCGCCAGCCCCTTGGGCACCAACCCCGTGACCCCCGGCCGCCTGGCCGCTGGCCTCTTGGGTACCGAACCCCTGATTCCCGCCCCCGGGACCACCAGATCCTGGACCACCGGCCGTCGAACCGTTGGTGCCGCCTGGGGCTCCACCCGGCTGGCCTTGTGCCGGGCCGGTGTGCCCGTGAGCAGGACCTGAGGGCTGGCCGGGGGACGTGGGCCGAGACGGAGGCCCCTGGGGGGCGCGGGCAGCGCCCTGGTGGCCGGGGGCGCCGCCGACAACCGCTTCGACTCGCCAGGTGCCGCCGAGCACGTCGCCGAGCGCACTGGCCACCACGGCGTCCTTGCCGCCGCCGGTGAAGTTCTTCATCGCGCCGACCTGGCTGAACCCGAGCGTGACCAGGTTCCCCTCGACGCCGACCAACTGGGCGTTGGTGTTGACGTTCGCCCAGACCACGATGCTGCGCTGCTTGAGCGCGGCCAGCACAGCGGGCCACTGCTGCTGCAGCCCCGACGTCCCTGACGGCCCGGTCGCGGGAGCGTGAACGGGGGCGGGCGAAGCGGCGGCCTGAGGCTGAGCCGCCTGCGCCGCAGCACCCGGCCCAGCCTCCGGAGCTCCCGGCCGAACGGTCTCCGGCCAGTCGTCGGCCCCTTGCGAGGAACCGCCCTGTGAAGGACTGCCCTGCGAAGAGCCGCCCGACGAAGAACCGGCTGTGGAAGAGGCCGTCGGGGAGGAAGCGGGTGGGGGGGACGAAGGCGCGGACGGAGAAGGGGCAGGCGAGGCAGGGGCGGCGCTAGCCGTACCGTATGGAGGGGTTTGGGGGAGTGTGGAGGGGCGGGCCAGTTGGGCTACGACGCCGCCGCGTTCCAGGCGTTCGAGGCGGGTCAGTAGGGAGCTCTCGTCCTGGGTGGCGGCGGGGAGCAGGACGCGGGCGCACATCAGTTCCAGCAGCAGGCGGGGTGAGGTGGCGCCGCGCATCTCGGTGAGCCCGGCGTTGAACACCTCGGCCGCGCGGGTCAGCTCCGCGGGGCCCATCGACGCCGCCTGGCCCACCAGCCGGTCGAGTTCGTCGGCCGGCCGGTCGAGCAGGCCGCTGGTGGCCGCCTCGGGGACGTTCGCGAGGATCACCAGGTCGCGGAAGCGTTCGAGCAGGTCGGCGGCGAACCGGCGGGGGTCGTGGCCGCCCTCGATCACCCGGTTCAGCGTGTGGAAGACCTGGGCGCCGTCGCGGGCGGCGAACGCGCCCACCACCTCGTCGAGTAGGTCGCCGTCGGTGTAGCCGAGCAGCGAGACGGCCTTGGCGTAGGTGATGCCGTCGTCCTCGGCGCCCGCGAGGAGCTGGTCGAGGATGGACAGTGAGTCACGCGCCGAGCCCGCGCCCGCGCGTACGACCAGCGGCAGCGCGGCCGGCTCGAACGGGACGCTCTCGGCGGAGAGGATCTCCTCCATCAGCGCCTTGAGCGTCGCGGGCGGCATCAGCCGGAACGGATAGTGGTGCGTGCGCGACTTGATCGTGCCGATGACCTTCTCGGGCTCGGTCGTCGCGAAGATGAACTTCAGGTGCGGCGGAGGCTCCTCGACGAGCTTGAGCAGCGCGTTGAAACCCTCGCGGGTCACCATGTGCGCCTCGTCGATGATGTAGATCTTGTAGCGCGCGGACACCGGGGCGAAGAAGGCCCGCTCGCGCAGGTCGCGCGCGTCGTCGACACCACCATGGGAGGCGGCGTCGATCTCGATCACGTCAAGGTGCCCGGGGCCCGTCGGGGCGAGCGCCACGCAGGAATCGCACTCTCCGCACGGATCGGGCGTCGGCCCCTTCTCGCAGTTCAGGCTTCTCGCGAGGATGCGCGCGCTGGAGGTCTTGCCACATCCGCGCGGGCCGCTGAACAGGAAGGCGTGGTTGATACGGCCGGTCCGCAGCGCCTGCCTCAAGGGATCGGTGACATGCTCCTGGCCCTTGACCTCCGCAAAGGTGCCGGGTCGGTACTTGCGGTAGAGCGCAAGACTCATACGACCATCCCGCCTGCGAGGGGCTTGAAACGAAGAGACCCCCCGCACACCCGCCAGAGCCCGCTTATCCTTGCTGCCTTCCGGCCCTGGGGAGGTTCACAGGATGACGCCGCGCGAGGGGTCCTTCGACAGTCTAGCCCCGGATCGCAGTGCTCGCTGCCGCTAAATGACTGTCACTTCTCCGTCCGGAGTCCGGTAGGCTTCTCGACGGAGGATTCGCGTAGTGGCCGAGCGCGCACGCTTGGAAAGCGTGTATGGGGCAACCCATCAGGAGTTCAAATCTCCTATCCTCCGCCAGTTCAGAAAGGGCGGACCGTGATCACGGTCCGCCCTTTCTGGCGTTCGGGGCGGTATAGACGCCCTGCCCACTACGCCGTGATCATGGCTCGCGACCGGTCGGTGGCCAGTGAGATGGCCATGCCGCCGAGCACGGTCCCGGTGACGTACCGCTGGATCCGCAGCCACACCGGCTTGCGGAGCAGGAAGGCCGCCAGCGAGCCCGCCGACAGCGCGATCAGGCCGTTCACCACGGTCCCGACGGCGATCTGCACCGAGCCGAGCGCCAGGCTCTGCAGCAGGACGTTCCCGGCCGCGGGGTCGATGAACTGCGGCAGCAGTGACAGGTAGAGAATCGCGATCTTGGGGTTCAGCAGGCAGGTGAACAGCCCCATGCCGAACAGCCGTCGCGCCGGCTCGGGCTCCAGTTCACGCGTCTCGAAGACGGAGACTCCGCCCGGCTTGAGCATCTTCCACGCCAGCCACAGCAGGTAGGCGGCGCCGGCGAGCTTCAGCCCGGTGTACGCGGCGGGCACGAGCGCGAAGACGGCGGTCAGCCCGAGGCAGGTGGCGGTCAGGTACACGGTGAATCCGAGCGCGACCCCCGCCAACGAGATCATCCCCGCGCGTGGCCCCTGAGTCAGCGACCGGGACACCAGGTAGATCATGTTCGGGCCCGGCGTGAGCACCATGCCGAGCGAGACCAAGGCGATTCCGAGCATGCCGGCAGCATTCATGTCGAGGACAGCCAACCCCGTCCGCAGATCTATTCCACCACTACGGTGCGTATTCGACCCCCTACACGGGGATGATCCCCTCTGCCCGATGTCCAGGCGGAGGGGGACGCCAGACATGCAGTTCGACGACGACGCCAAACTCGATCCATCCCAGGTCGAGGACGTCCGAGCGGGCGGTCGGGAGCCTCGGGGCGGCGGCCGGATGCCCAGCGGGTGCTCGCTGCCGATCGGCGGCAAGGGCGGCGGGTGTCTGCTGCTGGTGCTGGCCGTGGCGGCGCTGTTCGTGTTCAGGATCGTGCCGACCCCGTTCACCGGCGACAGCGAGCAGCAGCAGGGGGCGCCGACGGCGCAGGCCTCGCCGAGCGGCAACCTGGCGGCCCGCTGCAAGACGGGCGCGGACGCCGACCAGTCGGAGGACTGCCGCATCGTCGGCACGGTGAACAGCATCCAGTCCTACTGGACGCGGGCCTTCCAGGAGCGCGGCGGCAAGCCGTACAGTCCGGCCAGGACCGTGCTGTTCTCGCGGGCGGTCAGCACCGCGTGCGGCGCCGCGGACTCGGCGGTCGGGCCGTTCTACTGCCCCGGCGACCGCAAGGTGTACCTGGACCTGGCGTTCTTCGACACGCTCCAGCGGGACTTCGGCGCGCAGGGCGGGCCGTTCGCGCAGGCTTATGTGATCGCGCACGAGTACGGTCACCACGCGCAGAACCTGCTCGGCACCATGAACCGGGTCGGCCAGGACCGCCAGGGCGCCACCAGCGGCGCCGTACGGCTGGAGCTGCAGGCCGACTGCTACGCGGGCGTGTGGGCCAAGCAGGCGGTGGACACCGGGTTCTACAGCGAGCCGTTCACCCAGGCCGACATCGACCAGGCGCTGAGCGCGGCGGCGGCGGTGGGCGACGACAGCATCCAGCGGCGCACGCGGGGCCGGGTCACCCCCGACGCCTTCACCCACGGCACCTCGCGGCAGCGGGAGAAGTGGTTCACCGTCGGCTACGAGAGCGGCGACCCCAAGCGCTGCGACACCTTCAGCGGTTCGATCTAAGGGCAGGGACTCCGGGGCATTCACCCACGGGACTTCTCTACAACGGGTCACCTGGTTCCAGACCGGCTACGGCAGCGGCGATCCGGCCTCGTGCGACACCTTCGGGAAGCGGGGCCAAGGGCCGCCGGCAGCGCGAGGATGCGGAAACTCTCCTAAAATCGATGGGGTGATCTTCAAGCTGGTCGGCGACGGACGCCCTTATCCCGAACACGGTCTGACCCATCGCGAATGGGCGCAGATCCCACCGCGGCAGGTCCGGCTCGACTCCCTGGTCACCACCAAGGCCATGCTCGACCTGCACTCCCTGCTCGCCGCCGACTCCACGTTCTACGGCGACCTGTTCCCGCATGTGGTGCAGTGGCAGGGCGAGCTCTACCTGGAGGACGGCCTGCACCGCGCGCTCCGCGCGGCCCTGCACCAGCGCTCCATCCTGCACGCGCGGGTGCTGGAGCTACCCAACTGACATAGAGAGACGGAAAAGGGAGCCGCTGTCGCGGCTCCCTTTTCGTGTGGCGGTGGTGGTGGGATTTGAACCCACGGATGAGTTGCCCCATCACACGCTTTCGAGGCGTGCGCGCTCGGCCACTACGCGACACCACCGCGCACGAGCTTACCGGATCCGCCGAGTACCGAAGAACTCCTTTAGTACGGCGGAGCACTCCCCGGCGAGCACCCCCATGATCACTTCGGGCCGGTGGTTCAGCCGCCGGTCCCTGACCACGTCCCACAGAGAGCCGACGGCCCCGCCCTTCTCGTCCACCGCTCCGTAGACGATCCGGTCGACCCTGGCCAGAACCGCCGCCCCCGCGCACATCGTGCACGGCTCCAGCGTGACCACCAGCGTGCAGCCGCTCAGCCGCCATCCGCCCAGGTCCCTGGCCGCCTGGCGGAGCGCGAGCACCTCCGCGTGCGCGGTCGGGTCGGCGCTCGCCTCGCGGTCGTTGCCGGCCGCGGCGAGCACCTCGCCGGAGGCGCCGAGGACGACCGCCCCCACCGGCACCTCACCCCGGCCCGCCGCCCTGCCCGCCTCGGCCAGCGCGAGCCGCATGGCCGGCTCGAAGGTCATCGAAGCCGGTCGAGCTCGTCGGCGAAGGCGAGCCGCTCGGCGATCACCGAGAGGATGTCGGCGGGGTGCACGCCCTCTTCCATGCTGAGTTCGAGCAGCTCCTCCTTGCTCACGCCGAGGTCGCTGAGCAGCTCGAAGTCGCCTGCGGGCCGTACTCCCAGGTCGGGGGTGTCCTTGTCGGGGGCGACGCCCGCGAACTCGGCGAACAGCTCGCCCAGCGGGTCGGTGAGGCCCGCCTGCGCGTCGGACAGGAACACCCGCGGCTCGTCGTCGCCCCGGTATCGGACGATGGCGAACCATTCGTCCTCCACCTCGACGCACAACAACGCCAACTCGTCACCGGCCAGACCGAGGCTCTCCTGTACGGCGTCGCCGAAGTCGTCGACGATCTCGGCGGCGTCCAGGTCGACCTCGGCCCCGCTCCACCCGTCGGGTGTCCGGACGAATGCGGCCGAGAAGGTCATGGGTGAGGGCATGGCCGTGCTCCCGAGATCAGCCGTAGACCGAGTCGATGGCGCGTTCAAAGGGCTCGGAGAAGCCGAGCCGTGCGGCGATGCTGGACAGCACGTCCTCCGGAGGAAGCGTGACGTCCGCGGACAGGATGGCGAGCTCCATCTCGTCCAGGCCGAGGTCGACGAAGATCGACAGGTCGCCCACGGGGAGCACGTCCTCCTCGCCGGGCAGGATCTCGTCCAACTCGTCCTCGTCGGGGACCGGCACGTCCAGGTAGTCGAGGACCTGCTGGGCCAGCGGATAGTGCCAGGAGGCGGCGATGTCGGACAGGAAGACGTCGACCCGCTCGCCGAGGACCCGCAGTGCCACGAAGAAGTCATCCCCCACGGCGGTGAGGCCAATCGTCCCGCTTTCGCTGGGCTGCTGCCGGAGCGCGTGGATCAGTCCGTGAAGGTCGGAGGTCAACGCGACGGGCAAGGGCTCCGCGTCCCAGCACTCGTCCTCTCGATAGACCACGATGGCGAAGTCGAGCGCGTCTTCGTCTGTCATCGTCCACTCCACCCGACGTGGCCTCTCCGGCCCTCAATGCTTTCAGAAGCGTCCACTGAGCGTAGGCCCCTCCGACCAAATTGTGATCAAATCCAAGTACGCGACGTGCCGGTACCTACCAGACAAGATAGCGTTGTCCCTTATGCAGACCCTCGTCGTCGATCACCCCCTCGTCGCGCACAAGCTCACCGCGCTTCGTGACGTCCGCACCGACTCGCCCACCTTCAGGCGGCTCGCGGACGAACTGGTGACGCTCCTGGCCTACGAGGCCACGCGAGACGTCCGGGTCACGGACGTGACCGTGCAGACCCCGGTCGCCGAGGCCCACGGTGTACGGCTCGCGCGGCCGTACCCGCTGGTCGTCCCCATCCTGCGGGCCGGCCTCGGCATGCTGGACGGCATGACCAGGCTGCTGCCGACGGCCGAGGTCGGGTTCCTCGGCATGATCCGCAACGAGTCGACGCTGCAGGCCGAGACCTACGCCACCCGGCTGCCCGACGATCTGTCCGGCCGCCAGTGCTACGTCGTCGACCCGATGCTGGCCACCGGCGGCACGCTGGCGGCGGCGATCCAGTTCCTGCTCGGCCGCGGCGCCGAAGACGTCACCGCGCTCTGCCTGCTGGCCGCGCCCGAGGGCCTGGCGTACATGGACAAGGTCTTCGCGGGCTCCGGCAAGCCGGTCAGAGTGGTCACGGCCGCGCTTGACGAGCGCCTGAACGAGAACGGCTACATCGTTCCCGGCCTCGGGGACGCGGGAGACCGTCTCTACGGCGTCGTCTGATCACCTCTTTTCCTCCCCTGAACCTCCACTCTCGTTACATACTGTTCCGGCGTGGGTACGAAGAGTAACGAAGGCATCTCTTCAGCGTCCCTTTTGGGGGGATGCACGTCAGGGAGCAGCATGAGCGAGCGAGACGAGAGACCAGGAGCGGATCCGCGTCCCTATGCGGAGGTCGAAAGCGCCCTCAGGGACGAGTTCACCGGGGTCCATTCCGCGGCCACGGTCACCCGATGCGTGGAGGCGGCGCACTACGGTGCGCTCGAGGTGACCGGCTACGCCCATCCAGGGCTGGTCGAACGCATCGCCCGTAAGCACCTTCACGTCCTCGCGCTGGTCGCGAGCGATCGCGGTTAATCAAGGTCGGAACCCACCTCCGCGACGCGCGAGACATGTCGTGGTCTGTTGCGCTTTACCCAGCCACCTCGGTGGGTAATGTATACGGCGGGTGTAGTGGGTAAGTGGTAGTGGAGGCGACAGTGCAGGTCAAAAAGGTCCTCACCTATGGTGGTATCGCGTTTGTCGCGTACTACCTCTTCGCGCGACCATCGGATGCGGCGGACGTCGTACGGGGGGCGTTCGACTCAGTGTTCAACGCGGCCGACTCGCTAGCTCAATTCTTCAACAACCTCGCATGAGACTTGTGACCCACGGGGACTCTGCTCCGTCGTCGGTCAACCGCTACCTACTCCCCCACGAACACCAGGTCATCATGGTGCGGCGCCACCCGGCCGTACTCCTGCGTCCGGTCGCCGAGGTCTTCGGCGGCCTGATCGTCGCGGGACTGCTCAGCAAGTTCTTCGGCGATCAGGGTGGTGGTACCGCTCTCGTCGTCGTGTGGTGGCTCTGGCTGCTGCTGTTGATCCGTTTCGTGTGGAAGGTCGCGGAGTGGTCGGTCGACTACTTCGTGGTGACCTCGAAGCGCATGCTGCTGACCACCGGGCTGATCACGCGCAAGGTCGCGATGATGCCCCTGGGCAAGGTCACCGACATGAGCTTCCAGCGCTCACTGCTCGGCCGCTTGCTCGGTTACGGCGAGTTCATCCTCGAGTCGGCGGGACAGGACCAGGCCCTGTCGACCGTGGAGTACATCCCGTACCCCGAGACGCTTTATCTCGAGGTCTGCCAGATGCTTTTCCCCGGCAAGGACGATGGGGATGATTAATCCCTTGATGTCCAACCTGTGAAGAGATCCC
The DNA here is from genome assembly GCF_040645915.1 of Nonomuraea sp. NPDC046570. Classification (NCBI taxonomy): domain Bacteria; kingdom Bacillati; phylum Actinomycetota; class Actinomycetes; order Streptosporangiales; family Streptosporangiaceae; genus Nonomuraea; species Nonomuraea sp. NPDC046570. Next base: position 132,351 of record NZ_JBEYZF010000010.1, read on the forward strand.
CACCAGATTCTTCTGGTGGGGATACCCGATTCGGCTGCTTCATGCAATCATGACGAGGTGTTGACCCTTCCCCGCCCTGAGAGATGAGATGCCGAGTCAGGGAACCATCGGTGACCGCGTCCGCGGACTGCGGCTGAACAGGCGGATGTCCCAGGCCCAACTGGCCGGACCCGACCTGTCGGACAGTTATGTCTCGCTCATCGAGTCGGGCAAGCGCACGCCGACTCCGGTGGTCGCCCGCCTGCTCGCCGAGCGGCTCGGATGCACCACCGAGTTCCTGCTACATGGGATCGAACCCAGACAGCGCATCGACACCGAGCTCGGCCTGCGACACGCGGAGCTGGAGCTGCGCCACGGTGACCCCACCCTGGCCGCGGACCGCTTCACCGAGATCGTCAAGGCCGCCGGCGAGGAGAACGCGCTGCTCGCCGCGCACGCCCGGCTCGGCAGGGCCCGCGCCCTCGAAGCCCAGGGCAAGCTCGGCCCCGCCGTCGAGGCGTACGAACGCCTGCGCCGCGAGGCCGCCGCGCACCCCGAGCGGCTCGCCGACCTGCCGCTGACCGTGGCGCTGTGCCGCTGCTACCAGCGCGCCGGCGACCGGCTGCGCGCCCGCGACCTGGGCCTGCGCGCCCTGGAGCAGGCCGCCAGGCTGTCCGTCACCCAGGGTGAGATCGCCGTCGACCTGGCCGCCGCCCTGATGGAGACGCGCAGCGAGCACGACAAGGCCTCCGCGGAGCTCGACTACGTGCGTCAGGTGCTGGCCGCCAGTGGCATCCCTGAGCCAATGGACCGTTCCGCTGAGGTCCACGCCCTGTGGAAGGCCAGCGTGGTGGCCGCCACGGGCGAGGACTCGGCGCTGGCCGTCAGGCTCGCCGACGACGCCATCGCCGCAGGCCGGCCCGCCAGGCTGACCCTGCAGCTGGCCAGGATCGCCATGGGCTGGGCACGGCTCGCGGTCTCCTCCGTGGACGAGGCCGAGGAGCTCGCGACGGCGGCCCGCCAGGTCTTCGCCACCTTCTCCGAGGCCGGCCACGAGCTGGGCGAGAGCCTGATCGTGCACGCGCATGTGAAGCTGCGGAGCGGCGAGACGGCCCAGGCGACCGAACTCGCGAACTCCGCCGCCGACCTGCTGCACGACGCCAAGGGCACCGGTCCGATCACCGCGCACCTCGTGCTCGCCGAAGCCGCCCTCATGGGCGGTGGCACCGAGGCCGCCGGTCACCTCCAAGCCGCCCGCGGCCTGCTCGAATCGCTCAACGACCCCATCTACGGCACCGACCGTCAGGCCGCCATGGCCTGGCGTTCTCTCGGCGATCTGTACGGCCAGGCGGGTGTCCGGAAGGAACAGACCGCCGCGTATCGTAGAGCTCTCGAGGCCGCAGGTGTGCGTTCGGCGATGGCGGGAGTGGCGACCGACGCCAGCGTGTCGCACTGACCTCCTGGAGCTCCAGACTTGTGTTTTCGTGTCTGGAATAATTAGGGTCGACCAGTCATTGACTCATAGGATGATTGGTTTCCCCGGAGGAGGCAGACTGTGAGTCTGCGTACGGCGCAGCGAGCTTCGCTCGTCGACCAGGTGATCGATCAGCTCAAAGAGCAGATCACCTCAGGTTCGTGGCAGATGCACGGCAAGATCCCGACGGAAACCGTCCTGGCCGAGCAGCTGGGCGTGGGCCGCAACACCGTCCGCGAGGCGGTGCGCGCCCTCACCCACGCCGGCCTGCTCGAATGCCGCCAGGGCGACGGCACCTACGTCCGCGCCACCAGCGAGCTGTCCGGCGCCATGCTGCGCCGGCTCCGCCAAGCCGAACAACTCGAAATCCTCGAAGTACGGCGCGCGCTCGAAGTCGAGTCCGCCCGCCTGGCGGCCACCCGGCGCACCGACGAGGACGTCAAGCTGATCGAGGCCCGGCTGGCGGAGCGGGACAGCGCCTGGGAGGCGGGAGAGCCTGAGGCGTTCGTCGAGTCCGACCTCGCGTTCCACATGGCGGTCGTACACGCCACGCACAACCTGGTGCTCATCGATCTGTACGAGGACTTCTCGACGGCGTTGCGGGCGAGCATCACGGCGGCTGGGACCTCGCTGAACAAGTCGTACATTCCTCATGACGCGATTGCGCGGGCCATCGCGGCGGGCGACGCGGCAGCAGCGGAACGCGCCGGCCACGCCTGCATGGAACACATCCTGATCGCCCTCACCGACCAGGACTAACTCCCCCTCCTGGGGTGCCTCACAACTTCCGCGTCCCTCTGGCCCTGGCTGGGCATCTGCCCTGGCCAGGCTGGGTCTTCGGCCTTCACGCCGGAGGGCGTGTCAAGAAAGACGGAGAGACATCACGAGGTACCGGAACGCGGGAGCCGCGTCGCCGGGAACGTCGGTGATCAAGGCAGGGCGGGTCGGTGACTCCATGTTGAGCCTGACCGACTCCGTCTCGATCCCGGTCAGACCGTCAAGCAGGAACTGGGACTGGAAGGCGATCTGGATGTCGTCCCCGCGCAGCTCACACTCGAGCACCTCAGCGCCGCGCCCGATGTCACCCCCACCCGCCTGGATCAGCACCTGCCCCTGGGTGAAGGACAGCCGGATCGCGGTGTTGCGCTCGGCGACCAGAGCGACGCGCTTGATCGCGTCGATGAAGGGGGCCACCCGTACATCGGCCCGCAGCGACCACTCGGCCGACAACCTCGTCTTGTAGTCGATGAACTGCTCGTCCAGCAGCCGCACGGTCGTACTGCGCCCGACGCTCTCGAACCCGGCCACGCCGTCGCCCATGGCGATCGACACCTCGCCCCCGCGCAGTGACTTGGCCACCTCGACCATCACGCGCGCGGGCACCATGGCGGAAACCGCCGTGTCAGGACGCTCCGGACGCCAGACGAAGTCGCGGGCGGCGATGCGGTAGCGGTCGGTGGCGGCCATGGACACCGAGTCGCCCTCGATGTCGACCCTGATGCCGGTCAGCATGGGAAGCGTGTCGTCACGGCTCGCGGCGGGAGCGACCTGCCCAACCGCACTCGCGAACACTCCACCGCCGACCGCCCCGATGCTCGGCGGCATCTGCGGCAGCGTCGGGAAGTCCTCCACCGGCATGGTGACCAGCCCGAACTCCGCACTGCCGCAGGTCAGCACCGCTTCGGCGCCGTCGGTGACGATGTCGACGGGCGCCTGGGGCAGGCTTCTGCTGATCTCCGCTAGCAACCGCCCGGGAATCAGCACCTGACCCGGCTCCGCCACCTCGGCCTCGATCCTGGCCTGTGCGGAAACGTCGTAGTCGAAGGCGGAAAGGCTCAGCTCGTCGCCCGCCTCCAGCAGCAGCCCTGAGAGCACGGGAGCCGCCGGCCGAGTCGGCAGAACCCTGGCCGCCCACGCCACCGCGTCAGCCAGCACATCGCGGTCAACCCGGAACTTCACCAGCTCCACCCTTCGTCGCCCAACCCTCACCAGAAAGGTAGCCTGCGCAACCGACAAACAGAGCACTCACTCTCAAGCTCCCCTCACAAACCCCACTCCCACCGACCAGGTCATCGATCCGTCAGTACGGCGAGGACGTGCCGTCGACCGCCTCGACGATCTGCAGCATCGTGATCTCGGAGGCGGGCCGCGCGAGCCGGAACCCGCCCCGCGGACCCGTGGTCGCGGCCAGCAGATAGCGTCGTAGTGAGAGAAGGAGAGGTCATCATGCGGATCGCCATTGCCGGCGCGACCGGGAATATCGGCGCCCTCACCGTCGCCGCCCTCGAACGGGACGGGCACGACGTCGTGCGCATCAGCCGCTCGCTTGGCGTGGACCTGTCAACCGGTGACGGGCTCGACGACGCCCTGGCCGGCGTCGAGGCGGTCGTCGACGCGACCAGCGCACCGGTGACCGGCCGGGCCGAGACGGTGGCCTACTTCGGCACCGCCACGCGGAACCTGCTCGCCGCCGAGGAGCGAGCCGGTGTCCGTCACCATGTGCTGCTCTCGATCGTCGGGGTCGATCACATCGAGGGCAACGCGCACCACGCCGGCAAACGGGAGCAGGAGCGCCTGGTGGCCGAGGGGCCGGTGCCGTGGACGATCGTCCCGGCCACACAGTTCCACGACTTCGCGGCGATGGTGGCGAGCTGGACCGAGCAGGACGGTGTCGCCACGATCGCGCCGCTGCTCGTGCAGCCGATCGCGCCCGCGGACGTGGCCGACGTCCTCGCCGAGATCGCGGTGGGCGAGCCGCAGGGACGATACGTCGATGTCGCCGGGCCGGAACCGCAGGACCTGGTGGACATGGCCCGGCGCACCAACGAGGCACGCGGCCATGTGGTGAAGCTCGTGCCGACCTGGTCGACAGTGTTCGGCCCGGCGATGGCCGGCAATGTGCTGCTGCCCGGCGAGAGCGCCCGCATCACGCCGACCACCTTCGACGAGTGGCTCGCGGAACAGCGATAGAGCCAACCCAGGGACCGGGGCTCGGTTAGCGGCTTGCGGCGTTGAGGTAGGTGAGGACTGCCAGGACTCTGCGGTTGTCGTCGTCCGAGGGGGCCAGGTCGAGCTTGGCGAAGATGCTGGCCGTGTGTTTGGCGACCGCGCTGTCGCTGAGGTAGAGCCGTTGGGCGATCGCCGCGTTGGAGCGGCCTTCTGCCATGGCTTCCAGGACTTCTCGCTCGCGCGGGGTGAGCCTTCCCAGCGGTTCGTGGCGGGCGTTGCTGGCCAGCAGTTTGGCGATGACCTCCGGGTCCATCATGGTGCCTCCTTCGGCCACTCGCCGAACGGCGTCGATGAACTGCTCGGCGTTGAAGACCCGGTCCTTCAGCAGGTATCCGATCGCGCCGGAGCCATCGGCGAGCAGTTCGCGTGCGTAGAGCTGCTCCACGTGCTGGGACAGCACGAGGATGGGCAGTCCGGGCACCACTTTGCGCGCCGCCAGGGCGGCCTGCAGGCCCTCGTCGGTGAAGGTCGGCGGTAACCGTACGTCCACGATGGAGACGTCTGGGCGGAGTTCGATCAGTGCCTGGTGGAGATCGGGGCCGCTCTCCACCGCGCCGACGACGGTGAAACCGTGTGCTTGGAGCAGGTGGACGAGCCCGTCGCGGAGGAGGTAGAGATCTTCAGCGATCAGTACGCGATTCAGCATTTCTCGAACCATGGTCGTCGGGGGTGTGCTTCTGCCATCCAACGTTCGGCGGAATGCTGGAGAGGAATGTAGAGGGCGGCGCCGTACATCGCCACGCCCAGGCACATCATCAGGATGATCGTCGGCCACTGCCACGGAGGTGAGAGGTACAGGGCGAGGAACCAGGCCTTCTCGTGTTCATCGATGTTGAAGGCCTTGAAGACGCCGGCCACCACGCCTTGAGGGAAGAGCGGCAACCAGCCAAGTGACCAGCCCACGACCACGATCGCGCTCTTCCAGCGTGGCAGGCGGCTGCTGCCCCCGGCATACTCCTCAGGCAGGGCGTCCGGGACGGACATACTGACTGTGGTGGGCCCTCCGGGAGGGCTCATCAGCGCGATCACTCCGTCGAAGGCGGCGAGTCGGCGTTCGATGCCGCGCAGGCCGCTGCCCTTGGAGGGATCCGCCCCGCCAAGCCCGTCGTCCATGACCGTGACGCAGAGCATACGTCCCCTGTGACTGATGTCGATGGTCACCTGATCCGCACTGCCATGCCTGGCGGCGTTGGACAGCAGCTCACTGACCGCGAAATAGATCGCCGCCTCCACAGGCGGTTGCGGGCGGTGCGGCAGGTCCAGCTCCACGGTCACTTTGAGGGGGCTGTCGAGAGCCAGCGCCCGTACCGCGTCGCCGATCCCTCGCTCGGCGAGGACGGGTGGATGGATGCCGCGAACCACCCTGCGCAGCTCCGCCAACGCCTCACTCGACGTCTCCATGGCCTTGTTCAGCAGAGCCTTGGCCGCGACGGGATTCGTGTCGACCAGTTGGTCGACCGCCCCGAGGGTGAGGCCGAGCGCGACCAGCCGGGCTTGGGCGCCGTCGTGCAGGTCTCGCTCGATCCGCCTCATCTCGGCGGCCTGCGAGTCGACAGCCTGGGAGCGCACCACGTTGAGCCGGACGACCTGGCCGACCAGCTTGCTCTTGGCCGTGGGCGCGAGCAAGAAAGCCGCCCATTTGCCGTAGGCGTGGAGCGCGTGGGGAGCCAGGAACAAGAACGGGAGCGCGAGCGCGAGCTTCACCAGCGGGTCGAGTAACAGCCAGAGGAAGTCGCGCCAGGTCGCCGGATCGGCGAACATCCACTTCCAGCGCGCGTTCCACATCGGGATTCGCGGCGTTTTGTACAGGGTGCGGTCGTATCGGTAGAGGCCGTCGGCCTGTGGAATCGGTGGGGGTGGCGGAGGAAGGTACGGATCCTCGATCTCTACTCCGCACCACTTGGTCACCTGGCGGCGGGTGACGCCGGCGGTCCGTCTCACCAGACGCACGAGCGGGGGATAGAGAGGCACGAGACCGAGGCCGAACGCCAGGATCAGCGTGAGCGCCGTGGCCAGAATCAGCGGCAGCTCGACGGTGATCATTGCGAGGATCACGAGCCCCCGTCCGACCTTGCGTAGCATGCCACCTAGTGTGCGGGATCGAGGCTGTGGGGTCACTCCTGGTGGGACCCGTTCCGGGGTGTACCTAGGTACACCCCAAGTCTGCACGCAGCGGGATTCTCGCTGACAGCCGGCGTCTCTAGCGTCGTCACCATGAAGGTCATCGAGGTAGAGCACCTCCACAAACGCTACCGCGACCACGTGGCGGTAGCCGACGTCTCATTCGCCGTGGACGAAGGCGAGATCTTCGGCGTCCTCGGCCCCAACGGCGCCGGGAAGACGACCACGGTCGAGTGCGTCGCAGGACTACGCGTACCCGACGGAGGCACTGTGCGGGTGGCCGGTCTCGATCCCCAGGCTGACCGGAACGGTGTCAGGGAGATCCTTGGCGTACAGCTCCAGAGTTCCCACCTGCCGGAGAAGATCAAGGTTTGGGAGGCCCTGGACCTCTACGCCTCCTTCTACGCCAAGCCGGCCGACTGGCGTGAGCTGCTCGACAGGGTCGGGCTCACCGACAAGCGCGACACCTTGTTCGGCAAGCTCTCCGGCGGTCAGCGGCAACGGCTGTCCGTGGCGCTCGCCCTGGTCGGCAATCCACGCGTCGCCGTACTCGACGAGCTGACCACCGGCCTCGACCCGCAGGCCCGCAGGAACACCTGGGAGCTGGTCGAGCAGGTGCGCGACTCCGGCGTGACGATCGTCCTGGTCACGCACTTCATGGAAGAGGCCGAGCGGCTGTGCGACAGGGTCGCGCTGATCGACGCGGGCAGGGTCGCCGCGATCGACACCCCGGCGGGACTCGTCGCCCAGGTCGACAGCGAGCAGCGGCTCAGGTTCAGGCCGTCGGGCCCGATTGACGACAGTGTCCTGCTGGCCCTGCCGGAGGTCGCCACGGTCAGCAGGAACGGCGGGCAGATCCTGGTCACCGGCACCGGCAACCTCGCTCAGGTGGTCACCATGACCCTCGCCCACGCCCAGATCATCCCGCATGAACTGCGCCTCGAGCAGGCCTCACTCGATGACGCCTTCGTCGCCCTCACCGGCCGCAGCCTCTCCGAGGAGACCGCATGAAGAAGATCCTGATCGTCGAGACCAAGCTCCACCTGCGCGAATGGCCGGCCATGCTGTTCACGATCGGCCTGCCTCTCGGCCTGTTGCTGATCCTGGGGAGCATGCCCGGCTTCTCCAAAGCCGATCCCGCGCTGGGTGGGGAGAGCGTCAACGACACGCATATGCCCGCGATGATGACCATGCTGGCGATGATGACGCTCGCGTTCAGCGTGCTGCCGGGATTCCTTGCCTCCTACCGCGAGCAGGGGATTCTGCGCCGCATGTCCACCACTCCCGTAGGACCCGCGCGGGTGCTGGGTGCGCAACTGGTGGTCAGCTGGGTCACCGGCATCATCACGACCACCTTGATCATCGTGCTGGGGCGACTTGTGCTGGGCACCGCCGTACCCAAGCAGTTTCTGGGATTCGTGCTGATGTTCCTGCTCGGTTCTGCGGCCCTGCTCGCCATGGGGCTGGTGCTCTCAGCGCTGGTTCCCAACGGGAAGACTGCTTCGGGGGTGGGTTCCTTGGTGATGTTCCCGTTGATGTTCGTGGGCGGCATGTGGATTCCTCGCGAGAGCATGCCCGATGTCATGCGCATCATCGGCGACTACTCCGTGGCGGGGCCGTTCGCTCAGACCATGCGCGACACCTGGGCGGGCAACGCCCCTCAACTGACGCACGTCCTGGTGGTGTCAGTGGCCCTGCTCGTGTTCGGCGGCCTAGCCGTCCGCCTGTTCCGCTGGGAGTAACCCGCCGGTCGAACAGCCGCAGCTCTTCACAACCTCCTCTTTCCGGGTACGGCAGGCTGGCGTGTCCCTGGGTTGGTTTGTCACTGTCGCTGGTCGGCGCGGGGGCCGACCTCGATCGGTGGTGTGGGGATTTGATCGGTGGTGGGGTGCGGCGGTCGTTTGGGTTTGTGGGTTTGGGGGGCTATGAGGGCGGCGAGGACGATTAGTCCGCCTAGGGCTTGGGCTGGGGTGAGGGCCTGGTGGAGGGCCAGCCAGCCGAGTGCGGTGGCCACCAAGGGACTGAGGAGGCCGAGGAAGGTGACATTGGTGGGAGAAAGGGCGCGGATGCCGCGGAACCAGAGGGTGTAGGCGAGGGCGGAGCCGATGATCGTGAGGTAGGCGTATCCGGCCAGGTTCGTGGGGGTGAGTGTTGAGGGTGGGGGACCTTCGACGAGGAGGGTGACCGGGAGCAGGAGGAGGCCGCCGGCGACGAGTTGCCAGCCGGTGGTGGCGAGCAGGGGGGCGGGTGAGGGCCAGCGTTTGCTGAGGACGACTCCGGTGGCCATGACGACCGCGCCGCCGAGTGCGGCGGCGATGCCGAGGGCGTCCAGGCGTGCGTCCGCGCGGAGGACGAGCAGGCTGACGCCCGCCACACCCGCGATGGCGGCGATCGTGGTGCGCAGCGAGAGTCGCTCGGCGAGGAGGCCGGAAGCCAGGAGGGCGACGAGGAGTGGCTGTACCGCGCCGACGGTCGCGGCGACGCCGCCGGGCAGGCGGTAGGCGGCGATGAAGAGCAGGGCGAAGAAGACGCCGATGTTGAGGGCACCGAGGACGAATGCGCGCCACCACCACACGCCTTGTGGCAGGCGTCGGGTGAGAAGGACGAGGAGGAGGCCGGCGGGGAGGGCGCGTACCACCGCGGCCAGGAGGGGGCGGTCGGGCGGGAGGTACTCGGTGGTGACGAAATAGGTGGTTCCCCAGATGGCGGGCGCCAGTGCGGTCACCATGACGGTCCTGGCTTGATTGCTTAGCACTAAGACAACATATCTCAGCGCTAAGGGATTTTGGCAGTGATGTATCTCACCGCTAAGACATCGGCTAGGGTGGACCGGTGGGGGATCACGTCGATCGTGTGCTGGAGCAGTGGGGTGAGCAGCGCCCCGACCTGGATGTATCGCCGATGGCGGTGATCGGGCGGTTGTCGAGGCTCTCGCGGCTTATCGACGGTGAGCTGCGCCGTACCTTCAGTGCGCACGGGCTCGATGCCGCGTCGTTCGACGTACTCGCGACCCTGCGCCGCAGTGGGGCGCGGCACCAACTGACGCCTGCTGAGCTGATGCGGACGTCCATGGTGACTTCGGGGGCCATCACCCAGCGTCTCGATCGTCTGGAGGCTCGCGGTCTGGTGACCCGTACTCCCAGTGAGACGGATGGGCGGGTCGTGCTCGTCGCGCTCACCGCCGAGGGGCTCGCGCTGATCGACCGAGCTCTGCCTGACCATGTCGACACCGAGAACCGCGTGCTCGCCACGCTCACCGGCAGCCAGCGGGATGCCCTCGCCGACGTACTTCGAGGTCTTTTGGAGTCGCTCGGCGACTCCGCCGACTGACGGGCTAGGCGCCGGTGACGTTGAGGAAGAGGGAGTACAGAGAGGAGGAGGCGGTGACGAAGAGGCGGTTGCGCTTGGGGCCGCCGAAGACCAGGTTGGAGGTCACTTCGGGGAGCTTGAGCTTGCTGAGGAGGGTGCCGTCAGGGTCCAGGCAGTGCACGCCGTCGCCCGCCGCCGCCCAGATCCGGCCGGAGAGGTCGAGACGGATGCCATCGAAGTTGCCCGTCTTGTTCTCAGCCAGAACCTTGCCTCCCGACAGCTTCCCGTCGTCGTCGACGTCGAAGACGCGCAGGTGGTTGCGTCGGCTGTCCACGACGTACAGCTGCTTCTCGTCCAAGGAGAAGGCCAGGCCGTTCGGCCGGATGAAGTCGTCGGCGACGATGTCCACCTCCCCGGACACGGGGTCGACGCGGTACACGTGGCAGCCGTCGATCTCCTGCTCGGCCCGGTGCCCCTCGTAGTCGCTGGTGATGCCGTACGGCGGGTCGGTGAACCAGATCGAACCGTCGGACTTCACCACCACGTCGTTCGGGCTGTTGAGTCGCTTCCCCTGCCAGTGCGAGGCGATGACGGTGATGGACCCGTCGTGCTCGGTCCGGCTCACCCGCCGGTCGCCCTGTTCGCATGACACGAGGCGGCCCTGGGCATCACGGGTGTTGCCGTTGGTGTACCCGGCGGGCTGCCGGAAGGTGCCGACGGCGCCGGTCGTCTCGTCCCAGCGCAGCATCCGGTCGTTGGGGATGTCGCTCCACACGAGGAATCGTCCGGCGGGGAAGTACACGGGGCCTTCGGCCCAGCGCGTGCCGACGTAGAGCACCTCGGTCCTGTTGTCGCCGCCCAATCCGGCGAAGCGCTCGTCCAGGACCTCGAACTCTGTGGCAATGGTGTTCGTCATGGTTGAAGCAAATATCACAGGATGTGGTTTGGTCAAATCGTTGATCTGCCAAATATGATACGGATATGGATGACGTTGACAGGACTTTGATCAGGCTGCTCCAGGAGGACGCGACCCAGCCGTACTCCGCGCTCGGCAAGGCGGTGGGGCTGTCCGGTGGGGCCGCGCACGAGCGGGTGCGCAAGCTGCGCGAGCGCGGGGTGATCCGGCGTACGACCGTGGAGGTGGATCCGGCCGCGGTGGATCGCGGCGTGCTGGCCTACGTCATGGTCAACGGCAGCACCTGGATGGGCGACACGGCGCTGGCGCTCGCGGCGATCCCCTCGGTCGAGGAGGCCCATGTGATCGCGGGACCGGCGTCGGTGCTGGTCAAAGTGCGTACGGCGACCACAAAGGAGCTGCAGGAGGTGCTTCGGCGCCTGTTCGCGGTGGAGGGGGTGACGGGCACGCAGACCATCGTGGTGCTGGAGAGCTTCTTCGAGCGTGCCATACATGTCGAGGCCTGACCTGGCTATCGTGACTCCATGGTGATCTTTGCGCAGGTCAGTGACATTCACATCGGCGGGTCGGACGAGAGTGCCGAGCGGGCGGAGCGGGTGATGCGGCACCTCGCCGCGCTGCCCGGGCGGCTCGACGCGATCCTGGTGACCGGGGACATCGCCGATCACGCGCTGGTCGAGGAGTACGAGGTCGCCCGCGAGCTGCTGCGTACGGACGTGCCGTTGATCGTGTGCCCGGGGAACCATGACGCGCGGGCCGAGTTCGAGAAGTTCCTCGGGCCGGTCAACCAGGTGCTACGCCTCGACACGGTGACGCTCGCGCTCGCCGACTCCAGCATCGCCGGCCGCCCCGACGGGTATCTGGCCGACGAGACGCTGGCCTGGCTCGACGAGGTGCTCGCCGAGCGGCCCGACGTCCCGGCCTTCGTCGGCATGCACCACCCGCCGGTCGAGCTGGGCATCCCGTACGTCGACGAGATCCGCCTCGGTGCCCCCGACCGGCTCGGGAAGCTGCTGGAGCGGCACCCGCACGTGGTCGCGGTGCTCGCGGGCCACGCGCACACGGGCGCGGTCAGCAGCTTCGCCGGACGCCCGCTCGTCGTCGCCCCCGGGGTCGTCTCGACCGCGCTGACCACGACGGAGTGCGCCGACTACTTCCCCGTCACCTACGACCTGCCGCCCGCCTTCGCCCTGCACCGGTTCGACGGCGAGAGCCTGGTGACCCACTTCCGCCCGGTTCGGTAAACCTCAACTAAGCTTGTGGTCATGACCCAGGTCGCATGGAACTCCAAGGAGCTGACCGTCGGCCAGCTCTCCGAGCGGAGCGGCGTGGCGGTATCGGCCCTGCACTTCTACGAGGCCAAGGGCTTGATCGCCAGCCGTCGCACGGCGGGCAACCAGCGCCGCTTCACCCGCGACACCCTGCGACGGGTCGCCTTCGTACGGCTGGCGCAACGCATCGGCATCCCCCTCAAGACCATCAAGGAAGCCCTCGCCGAACTGCCGGACAAACGCACCCCCAACCGCAGCGACTGGGCCAGGCTGTCGGAGGCATGGCGCAGTGAGCTGGACGACCGGATCGAGCAGATGCTGCGGCTGCGCGACGACCTCACCGACTGCATCGGCTGCGGCTGCCTGTCCCTGGACCGGTGCGCGCTGGCCAACCCGCGTGACCGCCTCGGCGACGACGGGCCGGGGGCCAGGCGGATCGACACCCGCCTGGCCCCGCCCGGCGGCCCGTGCCGGACGGAATCCTCAGCGAGCGGGCGGCGGGACGATCAGGGTGGGTCGGTGGGCGTGGTGCAGGATGTGGTTGGAGACGCTGCCGAGCAGGACCGACCGCACCCCTGCCAGCCCCCGGGATCCGCTGATCACGAGTGACGCGTCGACCTCGTCGGCGGTGTCCACGATCGCCTGCCAGATCGACGTCCGGTCGGCCACCGCGCGGTAGGTGACGTCGGGCATTCCGGCGGTGGCGGCCAGCTCGGCGCCCTGCCTGGCGAGCTGTTCCGCCTGGCTCTTCGCGGCGTCGGGGTTCTCGTCGGGCACCAGGTAGCCGACCGCGTGCCTGGCGAGCTGGACGATGAGCGGCTCCCACACGGTGACGACGACGGTCGGCGCGGGGGCGAGGTGCTTGGCGGCGAACTCGATCGCGTGGCGGGCGTCGGCGGAGCCGTCGTAGGCGATGAGGATGGTCATGATCGGTGTCCCTTCGCTGTACTCACCCCGTGCAGCGCCGGAATGATCAGCGGGGATTCCGGTCCGGGCTGTCTGATGTGTCACAGCGGGAAAACCAGTCGCGGCCCGTCCCGGTCGGGTGCGACGATGGCCGCCCATCCGTGATGCCCCAGGAGTAGAAGAATGCGGCAGAGCCTCGACATCTCCCAGCGCCCCATCGGCCCAAGAGTTCTCGAGGTCTCCACCACCCATGCAGGTCCTGAACATCGGCATCCTCGCGCATGTCGACGCGGGTAAGACCAGCCTGACCGAGCGGCTGCTGTTCGACACCGGCGCCATCGCCCGGCTCGGCAGCGTCGACTCCGGCAGCACCCAGACCGACAGCGGTGCCATCGAACGCCGTCGCGGCATCACCATCCGCACCGCCGTCGCCTCCTTCATCGTCGGCGAGCTGCAGGTCAACCTCATCGACACCCCGGGGCACAGCGATTTCATCGCCGAGGTCGAACGCGCCCTCGGCGTACTCGACGGCGCGGTGCTGGTGCTGTCGGCGGTCGAGGGCGTCCAGGCGCAGACCCGCGTGCTGATGCGGACGCTGCGCCGGATGCGCCTGCCGACCCTCATCCTGGTCAACAAGATCGACCGGGCGGGCGCGCGGCAGGAGGAGATGCTGGCGGACATCCGCCGCAAGCTCTCGCCGTACGTCATCGCCATGAACACGGTCGAGGACATCGCCACCCCGGCGGCCCGTACCCGTCGCCGCCCGATCGAGCACGCGGCGGAGGCTCTGGCCGAGCACGACGAGCGGCTGCTGGCCGACCTCGTCGAAGACCGCGTTCCCGGTCCTGACGTGCTGCTCGACCGCCTGCGCGGCCAGACCGCGGCGGGGCTGACGCATCCGCTGTACTTCGGCTCGGCGATCGGCGGGCAGGGCATGGCCGAGCTCGTCGACGGCATCACCGGCCTGCTCCCGGCCGCGCCGCCGACCGGCGGACCGCCGCGCGGCACCGTCTTCGCCGTCGAACGCGGCGGCGGCGGGCAGAAGATCGCCTACCTGCGGCTCTTCGAGGGCGAACTGCGCCCACGCCAACTCCTGACCCTGTACCGGCCCGGCGGCGAGCACACCGAACGCGTCACCGCGCTCCGCACCGTCGGCACCACCCCGGCGATCACCAAGGTGTGGGGCCTGTCCGGAGTACGGGTCGGCGACCGCGTGGGAACCGCGCCCACCCCATCCGAACACCCGCACTTCGCCCGCCCCACCCTGGAGACACTGGTACGGCCCCGCCACGCCTCCGAAGCGGCACGGCTGCACACCGCCCTGGTCAGCCTGGCCGACCAGGACCCGCTGATCCAGACCCGCACGGTCGAGGGCGAGGGCGTCTCGGTGCTGCTCTACGGCGAGGTGCAGAAGGAGGTCATCGCCCAGACCCTGCTCGACGACTTCGGCGTGGACGCCGTGTTCGAGGAGAGCCGCCTGGTCCACCTGGAGCGCCCGCGCGGCAGCGCCGAGGCGGTCACGGAGATCGGCCCGGGCAACGACCTGCCCGCCACCGTGGGACTGCGTGTCGAGCCCGGCACCGGCATCACCTTCCGGCGCGAGGTCGAGCTCGGCTCGCTGCCGCCGGCCTTCCAGCGGGCCATCGAGGACAGTGTGCGCCAGGCGCTCCAGCGAGGACCGCACGGCTGGCCGGTCGCCGACTGCGCGGTCACGCTGACCCGCACCGGCTACATGTCGCCGGTCACCGCGGCCGGCGACTTCCGCGCGCTGGCCCCGCAGGTGCTCCAGCGAGCTCTCAGGCGGGCGGGGACCGCCGTGTTCGAGCCGTGCCACGCCTTCGAGCTGGAGGTGCCGCACGAGGCCCTGAGCGCGGCCACCACCCTGCTGGCCGGGCTCGGCGCGCGGGTCACCGACACCTCCGGGCAGCGGACGTGGCTGATCAAGGGCGAGATCCCGGCCAGGAGCGTGCAGGAGGTCGAGCGCCGGATTCCGGGCCTGTCCCACGGCGAGGGCGTGTGGTGGTCCCAGCCGTCCGGCGACCGGCTGGTCGGCTAGTGCTGGGCCATGTCCACGAAGCGGCTGTAGTGGCCCTGGAAGGCGACCGTGACTGTGGCGGTGGGACCGTTACGGTGCTTGGCCACGATCAGGTCGGCCTCTCCAGCTCGTGGTGACTCCCGCTCGTAGGCGTCCTCGCGGTGCAGCAGGATGACCATGTCGGCGTCCTGCTCGATGGAGTTGTGCAGGCTGATCCCGTTGGCGATGAAGTTGTGCGTGCCCAGGACCGTGGCGTCGTAGACGGGCTGCTCGCCGAGCGCCTCGACGGAGGCGATCTCGTCCCAGTGGACGTCGTTGGTGGCCAGCAGGTCGAGGTCGGAGTGGTCGAGGACGGCCGCGACCCGGCCGGCGACGGCGCGCCGCGACGCCGTCCCGGTCATCGCCGACCGGACCTGGTCCCAGACGTGCTCCGGGACCGCGTCGGCGGAGCCGCCCCCGGCGATCCGGCGCAGGTGCGTCACGCACTCGCGGGCCGCCTCCGCGTGATCGGCGGGCACGCCGACGTCCTGCAGGAAGCGGAGCTGGTTCTCGGCGCCGTGGACGTGCAGGCGGTGGCCGTCGATCCGGGTCATCACGTTGAAGCGGAGCAGCAGCCGGGCCACCTCGTCCGCAGCCCTCCGGTCGGTGGAGGCGTAGGAGAGATCGGCCTCGTCGAGGGCGGGGTCCCATCGCACGTCGCCGCCCTGCGCCCACAGCCCGCGCAGGGAGAGCGCGATCTGCTTCTTGGACTGGGAGGGCACCCCGTCAAGTGGGGCGGGGACGTGCCGGGCTACGGCCACCCGAGCCCCTGGGTCCAGGTCGCCCAGTGCGCGCCACCCGTCGTAGGTCAGGAACGGGTGGTTGGCCGTGGCGTCCACCTCGCGGCCCGAGCGCAGCCGTACCCGGTAGACCTGCTTGACTCCGCTTGAGAAGACGTGGGTCATCGTCCTCGGGACGAGTTTGAGTCGCTCGTCGAGGGACCAGACGGGGATGTCGCGCGCTCCCGACTCCAGCAGCTCGCCGAGGGACACCTCCGCGCCCGTGTCGGCTCGCAGGATGCGGGTGGCCGCCGTGAGGCAGCCGGACTCACGCAGGTCGCTGACCGCGGGGCGCTTGTCGGTGCGCTGCTCGGGACCACGGTTCAGCTGGGAGATCGCGATGACCGGGACCTCCAGCTCCTTGGCGAGCAGCTTGATGGCACGGGAGATCTCCGAGACCTCGTTCTGGCGGCTCTCGGTCTTCTTCGGCGAGCTCATCAGCTGGAGGTAGTCGATGACCACGAACTTCAGGTCGTTGCGCTGCTTGAGGCGGCGGCACTTGGCCCTGATCTCCATCATCGACATGTTCGGCGAGTCGTCGATGAACAGCGGCGCCTCGGCGACCTCGCTCATCCTGCGGGCCAGCCTGGTCCAGTCGTCGTCGCTCATCAGGCCCGAGCGCATGCTGTGCAGCGCGACCCGCGCCTCGGCCGACAGCAGACGCATGGTGATCTCGTTGCGCGACATTTCCAGCGAGAAGATGACCGTGGTCATCCCGTGCTTGATCGCGGCGGAGCGGGCGAAGTCGAGCCCCAGCGTGCTGTTGTGGGTGGGGACGCACGTCCTGCCCGCGAGGTACAGGTGGTCCGGGTTGTCCACCTCGACGCAGCGCACTGGCCGAGAGGGCACAGGACGCACGTCCACGATGCGCCAGGCGCCCGGTTCGTCCGGCACGGTGAGCTCGACGCCGTCCTGCTCGACCCGTAGCGTCGCCGCCCGGCCGAGCGTCAGCGCGAGCTCCTGGACGTCGCGCGCGAGCCGCTCATCGGCGGGGGCGAAGCGAACCGACCGCGTCGACCCCGCGGTGGCCGGTCCACCGGCGTCCAGCAGCCCCGACAGCAGCGGGCCGCGCTGCTGTGCCGAAGCCCGCAGATAGACCTCCGGGATACGCCTCCCACCGGCACCGGCGAGCAGCAGCCCCACCTCGTACGGCGGATGCGGCAACTCCCGATCGGGCAGCTCGAACGGCGCGGCGCCCTCGACCACGTGCCCCGCGCCCAGCGTCCCGGCGATCTCCACCGTGGTCATCACGGACGTGCGGGTCCGCCACTGGTGCTGCGCGTCGGCGACGATGACCGTGCCGTCCCCGAACTCCACCTCGTAGCAAGGCCGGTCACGCAGTACCGGAGTCGCCGCGACGACCTCGGTGGGCCGGCCGTCCGCCCCGATGAGCAGGTCACCCTTCTCGACCTGCCCCATCGTGGTCCAGCCGGTGGGGGTGGGCAGCGGGGTGTCGAGCGCCAGCGCCTTGCCGATGGCCGGACGAGCGGCCACGACGATCATCTGTCCCGGGTGCAGCCCGTTGGTCAGGGAGTCGAGGTCCTGGAAGCCGGTGGGCACGCCGACCATCTGGCCGCCTCGGCTGCCGATGGCCTCCAGTTCGTCGAGCGCGCCGGGCATGATGTCCGCGAGCGGCGCGTAGTCCTCCGAGGTCCGTCGTTCGGTGACCTTGTAGATCTCCGCCTGGGCGCGGTCGACCAGGTCGTCGACCTCTTCGTTCTGCCCGCCGTACCCGAAGGAGACGATGCGGGTGCCGGCTTCGATCAGCCGGCGCAGGATGGCCTGCTCGCGAACGATCTTCGCGTAGTAGCCCGCGTTGGCCGCGGTCGGCACGACGGCGGTGAGCGTGTGCAGGTAGGCGCCGCCGCCCACCCGGGACGCCTCGCCGCGTTTCTGCACCTCGTCGAAGACGGTGACCGCGTCGGCGGGCTCGCCCCGGCCGTAGAGGTCGGTGACGATGTCGTAGATGATCTGGTGCGCCGGCCGGTAGAAGTCGTCGGAGCGGAGAATCTCCACGACGTCCGCGACAGCGTCCTTGGACAACAGCATGCCGCCGAGCACGGACTGTTCCGCCTCGATGTTGCTCGGCGGTGTGCGCTCGAATCCCGGCCCCGCACTGGACTCCTGGTCCATGCTCACCGCGCCCCCCTCACAACACTTGCAGGCGGTCGCACCACCCCCACTTGTAGTCGACCGGTGTGACAGTTTCGCCGGTATCGGGGCAGAGGGCAACGCGGCCTGTGGACAAGCCTGTGGTCAAGCTGTGCAGTACACGGCCCAGGGTGTGGGAGCGCTGTGGACGAGCCTGGGGATAACTCCTGTGTACAACTAACAATCAAGCTCTGACCTGCGAAAACATTGTCCACCGTCTGTGGAGGAAAGAAAGTTGGGGCGACACGCGGAACGATCTAGACGTAAGGGGCATAATAGCCGAATGCCACTTACCGTCCACGACCGCGAAATCCTGCGGCTGGCCGTCCCCGCCCTCGGCGCCCTCGTCGCCGAACCGCTCTTCCTCCTCGCGGACTACGCCATCGTGGGGCACGGCCTGGGCACCACGGCGGTCGGCGCGCTCGGCGTCGCGGGCATGGTCCTGGCAACGCTGGTGAACCTCTGCGTCTTCCTCGCGTACGGCACGACCGCCGCCGTCGCCCGCCAGATGGGCGCCGGACGCCACGAGCACGCCATGCGCAGCGGCGTCGACGGCCTGTGGCTGGCCCTCGGCATCGGAATCGCGCTGATCGTGATCTGCTGGCCACTCGCCCCAGTGATCATCGACCTGTTCGGAGCGGGCCAGGACCAGGCGACCGAGGCCGTGACGTACCTGCGGATCAGCCTGCTCGGCACCCCCGGCATGCTCATCGTGCTGGCCGGCACCGGCGTGCTGCGCGGCCTGCAGGACACGCTCACCCCGCTGATCGTCGCGATCGGCTCGTTCGCGCTCAACGCCGCGCTGAACGCCTGGTTCGTGCTCGGCCTGGACTGGGGCATCGCCGGATCGGCCTGGGGCACGGTCATCGCGCAGACCGCGGGCGCGCTCGTCTACCTCAGAGTCGTGGTGAACGGCGCCAAACGACTCGGCGTCCCGCTCTCCCCCCACCCCCGCGGCATCAGAACAGCCGGTACGGCCGGCCTCGCCCTGCTGGTCAGAACGCTCCTGATGCGGGTCGTGCTGGTGACGGCCACCGTCGTCGCCACCCGGCTCGGCCGCCCCGAACTGGCCGCGCACGCCATCGCCACCCAGCTCTGGACGCTGCTCGCCTTCATCCTCGACGCGATCGCCATCGCCGGCCAGGCCATCACCGGACGCGCGCTCGGCGCCGGCGACGTGGCCGCCACCAAGGCGGCGACCAGGCGGATGGTGCTGTGGGGCGTCTGGTCGGGGGTCGCCCTCGGCCTGCTGGTGCTGCTGGCCAGGCCGTTCCTGCCGGGCCTGTTCGGCGCCGACCCCCAGGTGACCGCCGAGCTGGTCGCCGTGCTCTGGGTGGTGGCGCTGTTCCAGCCGATCTCCGGCATCGTGTTCGTCCTCGACGGCGTGCTGATCGGCGCGGGCGACCAGCGGTACCTGGCCTGGGCCTCGGTGTGGACGACCCTGGCCTACGTGCCCGCCGCGCTGCTGGCCACCAACCTCGGACTGGTGGCGCTGTGGCTGGCGCTCGGGGTGTGGATGCTGGCCCGGATGGTCGCTCTGGGGCTGCGGGCGCGCGGGACTGCCTGGCTGGTGACCGGGGCGTAACCGTCCCGTGCTTGTCGTGATGCCGTGGGTGAGGCAGTGTGGGCGCTCGCGACGTCGATTGGTACCCTCCCGTGTCCTCGATACTCCGCCGCCTGCCGCCCGAAGAGGCCATAGCTCTGCGTACGGGCGCCCGGCACCGCCTTGCCCAGGTCTACCGACCCGCCGACCTCGTGGTACTCGGTCTCGGCGTGATGATCGGCGCGGGCATCTTCGGTATCGCCGGCCGCCAGGCCGCCACCACCGCCGGCCCGGGCGTGATCCTGTCCTTCATGATCGCCGGTATCGCGTGCATGCTGGCCGCGCTCTGCTACGCCGAACTGTCCTCGACGATCCCGACCTCCGGCAGCGCCTACACCTTCGCCTATGTGATCTTCGGCGAGGTCTGGGCGTGGATCATCGGCTGGGCGCTGATCCTGGAGATGGATCTCGCCGCGGCCGTGGTGACCCGGGTCTGGGCCATCTACGCGGCCCAGGCGCTGAACGACTTCGGCATCATGATCCCGCAGACCGACCTGGTCTTCGACCTGCTGTCGGTGCTGATCCTCACGGTGATCACCATCACCGTCTCGGTGGGCGCCCGGATCGGCCTGCGCCTGCTGTGGGTGATGGTGACTGCCAAGCTCGTGGCCATCGCCGCGGTCATCGTCGTCGGCCTGCGCCACTTCGACCCCGCCAACCTGGGCGACTTCTACGTGCCCCCGGCCCCCACCAAGCAGAGCGCCGAGACCGTGCTCGGGCTGGTGCTCGGCCAGACCGACTCCTTCGGCTGGTTCGGCATCTTCACCGCGGCGGCGGCCATCGCCTTCGCCTACCTCGGCTTCGACATCATCGCCACCACGGCCGAGGAGACCGCGGACGCGCCGCGGACGGTGCCGAAGGGCATGATCCGGAGCCTGGCCGTCGCCACGGTCATCTACATCGCGGTGGCACTGGTGATGGTCGGCATGGTGCCGTACTCGAAGATCTCCGAGCGTGCGCCGCTGGCCGAGGCGTTCCGCATGGTGGGCGAGGACGCGATGGTGCACGTCATCAACATCGGCGCCGTGCTCGGCCTCACCACCGTGGTGCTGGTGCTGATCGTGGGCCAGACCCGGGTGCTGTTCTCGATCGCCCGCGACGGACTGCTCCCCCGCAGCCTCAGCACGGTCAGCCGCCGCTTCCACACCCCCTCCACGGCCACGCTGGTCATCGGTGTGGTGTCGATGCTGCTGGTCGTGTTCGTCCCGGTGCTCCTGCTGGAACAACTGGCCGTGATGGGCACGCTGTTCGGGTTCATGTTCGTGGCGACGGGAGTCATCGTCATCCGCCGCCGCATGCCCAACCTGCCCCGCGGCTTCAGCGTGCCGTTCTCCCCGCTGGTCCCCGCGGTCTCCCTGGTCGCCACCCTCTGGGTGATGGTCAACCTGTACGTCCAGACCTGGCTCTACTTCGCCGTCTGGATGGCCTTCGGCCTCCTGGTCTACCTCGTGTACGGCAGGCGCCACAGCCTGCTCGCCCGCGCCCTCCCGGACGCCGTCCACCTCAGGGGCAGGCACCGTCGCTAGAGTCGCCCCGACCCGATCACGCTGCGCAGGAACTCCCTGGTCCGCGGATGCTCAGGCTCGGTGAAGATCTGCTCAGGACTGCCCCGCTCCAGCAGCACGCCGCCGTCCAGGAAGCACACGGTGTCGGCGATGTCCCGGCAGAACCCCATCTCATGCGTGGTCAGCACCATGGTCATGCCCGACTCCTTCAGCTCCCTGATGATGCCGAGCACCTCGACGACCAGCGCCGGGTCGAGCGCGGAGGTGACCTCGTCGAGCAGCATCAGCCGGGGCCTGGTGGCCAGCGCCCTGATGACCGCGACGCGCTGCTGCTGGCCGCCGGAGAGCTGGTCGGGGTAGGCGCCCGCCTTGTCCGCCAGCCCGAACCTGGCCAGCAGCTCACGGGCCTGCTGCTCGGCCTCCCCCTTGCTCACGCCGTGCACCTGGCGCGGGGCCAGGGTGATGTTGTCCAGCACGTTCATGTGCGGGAAGAGGTTGTACGCCTGGAAGACGATGCCGAGCCGCTTGCGCACGTCGTCGACGTCCACCCGGGGGTCGGTGATCTCCTTGCCGTCCAGCAGGATCGTACCGTCGTCGACGGTCTCCAGCAGGTTCACGCAGCGCAGCAGGGTGGACTTGCCCGAACCCGAGGCGCCGATCAGGCAGACCACCTCATGCGGCGCGACCTCCAGGTCGATACCGCGCAGCACATGGTGGCCGTGGAAGTTCTTCCACACCCCGTCGATGGTCAGTACGCTCACGCGCCTCGCCGCCTCTGGGTCCGGGCGGCCAGGTAGTCGGTGAACCTGGCCAGCGGGATGGTCAGCAGGATGAACAGCAGCGCGGCCACCAGGTAGGCGGTGTAGTTGAACGTGCTCGCCACGTGGATCTGCGCCTGCCGCAGCGCCTCCACCAGGCCGATGGTGGCCACCAGCGCCGTGTCCTTCTGCAGCGAGACGAAGTCGTTGAGCAGCGGCGGGACGACCCTGCGGACGGCCTGCGGCAGGACCACGAACCGCATCGTCCTGCCGTGGCTCAACCCGAGCGACCTGGCCGCCGCCACCTGGCTGGGATGGACGGAGTCGATGCCCGACCTGAACACCTCGGCGACGTACGCGCCGTAGGACAGCGTCAGCGCGATGACCCCGAGCGTCGCCAGGTCCGTGGGGACTCCCTGCAGTTCCAGGGCGGGCAGGCCGAAACCGATCAGGTAGATGACCAGCAGCGTCGGCACGCCCCGGAAGACGTCCACGTACAGCGTGGCCAGCGCGCGCAGCGGGAAGAAGACCGGCGCCTTCAGTCCCCTGGCCAGCGCGACCAGCAGGCCGACGATCAGGATCAGCGGCTCGGCGATCAGGAAGATCTTGACGTTGAGCAGGAAGCCGCTGAGCACGTCGGGGAAGGACGCGGCGAACTGCTCGGGCGAGAAGAACGTCTCCTGAACCCTCGGCCAGCCGGGCGAGTTGGTGACGCCCCACACCACCAGAACGAGGAAGACGATCGTCGAGGCGGTGGCGACGGACGCCGAGCGGCGGCCCCGCGTCCTGCGGACCCGCTCACGCTCGACCTGCCGCTCGCTCTTGACCCAGGTCATCGGGCTACTTCAGCTCGGGCGCGCCCGCGGCCGAACCCAGCCACTCCTGCTCGATCTTGGCCAGGTCGCCCCTGGACTTCAGCGTCTCGACGGCCTTGTCCACGCAGGACTTGAGCGGGCTGCCCTTCTGCATGACCAGGCCGAACTCCTCCGGCGTGTCCCCCGTGGAGCCGAACTGGCCAACGATCGCGGAGTCGTCGATCTGCGCCGCGGTGACGTAGAACGCGGTCGGCAGGTCCACCACCAAGGCGTCGACCTGCTTGTTCTTCAGCGCGTTCACCGCGTCGATCTGCTCGTTGTAGACGTTGGGGTCGGTGGCCGGCTGGATGACCTTCTTGACCGCGTTCAGCGACGTGGTGCCGACCTGGACGCCGATCTTCACGTCCTTCAGCGCGGCCAGGTCCTTCGCCTCGGCGGCCTTGGAGCCCTTGAGCGCGACCACCGCCTGCTTGACCGTGTAGTAACCGCTGCTGAACGCGACCACCTTGGAGCGTTCCGGGGTGATGGAGACCTGGTTGACGTCGAAGTCGAACTGCTTGGCGCCGGGCGCGAACGCGGAGTCGAACTTCACCGTGCTCCAGTCGACCTCGTTGCGGTCGAAGCCCATCTCCCCCGCCACCGCGAAGGCCACCGCGCTCTCGAAGCCCTGGCCGTTCGACGGGTCGTCGTCCTTGAACCACGGCGCGAAGGCGGGCTTGTCGGTGCCGATCGTCAGGCGGCCCGCCTTGACGAGCTTGAGCTGGTCCTTGGTGCAGGCCGTCGCGGTCGTCGGGGCGGCCACGGGGGCGCTCGTGTCGTTCGCGGGGGCGCAGGCGACCGCTGCCGCAGCCACTGCGCCGAGCGCGAGCAGCATCGAGGGACGGACCATGGCTGAGCCTCCAGGGGACAAACGAGAAGGAAAACACAGAGATTCTATGCGTCCCGAATAGGGAATCGGTTCGTCCGATATGTCGGAAGACGCGAAAGGCCCCCCTCGGCCTCGCCGAGAGGGGCCTGACGTGAGACGCAGCGGGTCAGCCCGCGACGACCTCCACGTCCACGGAGGCCGAGACCTCCGGGTGCAGCTTGACGCTGACCTTGTGGGAGCCGACGCTCTTGATCGCGTTGACGATCTCGATGCGACGACGGTCGAGGACCGGGCCACCGGCCTTCTTGACCGCGTCGGCGATGTCGCCGGTGGTGATCGAGCCGAACAGGCGGCCGGACTCGCCGGCGCGCGTGGTCAGCTTCACCTTGAGGGCGCCGAGCTGGCCGGCGACCTCCTTGGCGGTGCCCAGGTCGCGGATCTCGCGAGCGTCACGAGCCTTCTTGATGGACTCGATCTGCTTTTCGCCGCCCCGCGTCCACAGGATCGCGAAGCCCCGCGGCACGAGGTAGTTACGGCCGTAGCCGTCCTTGACCTCGACGACGTCGCCGGGGGCGCCGAGGCCGGAGACCTCAGTGGTGAGGATGAGCTTCATGTCAAGGCCTCCTTAGCGCGCGGTGCTCGTGTAAGGCAGCAGCGCTACCTCACGGGCGTTCTTGATCGCGGTCGCAACGTCGCGCTGGTGCTGGGTGCAGTTGCCCGTCACCCGGCGAGCACGGATCTTGCCGCGGTCGGAGATGAACTTCCGAAGCAGCGCCGTGTCCTTGTAGTCGACGTAGGAGATCTTGTCGTGGCAGAACAGGCAAACCTTCTTCTTGGGCTTGCGCAGTGCCGGCTTAGCCATCGTGGTGCTCCTTTCAGAGCCCCGCCGTAAGGCGGGAATGGACTCGGGCTATGGACAGGTGTATCTAGAAAGGCGGTTCGTCGCTGAAGTCGTTGCCGCCGCCGCCGCCGAAGCCGCCGCCCTGCTGCTGCTGGCCACCGCCGCCGCCGTAACCGCCGCCGCCGCCACCACCGAAGCCGCCGCCCTGGGGCGGGGCCGGGGAGGCCGAGGCCCACGGGTCGTCGGCGGGACCGCCGCCGAAGCCGCCGCCGCCACCCTGCCGGGAGGTGCGGTTGACCTTGGCGGTCGCGTTACGCAGGGACGGGCCGATCTCGTCGACCTCGACCTCGTAGACCGTGCGCTTCTCGCCTTCCTTGGTCTCGTAAGACCTTTGCTTGAGCCGCCCCTGGACGATGACCCGCATGCCACGGGTGAGGGACTCGGCGACGTTCTCCGCCGCCTGCCGCCACACGTTGCAGGTCAGAAAGAGGCTTTCGCCGTCCTTCCACTCGTTGGTCTGACGGTCCATGAACCGCGGAGTGGACGCGATGCGGAATTGGGCCACGGCTTGCCCCGTCGGGGTGAAGCGCAGCTCCGGATCGTTGACAAGATTGCCGACGATGGTGATTACGGTGTCGCCTGCTGCCATGGCTTGTCGCTCGCCTTCCTGCGGGCCTTCGCTTGAGTTACGGCTCAGAGTACGGCTCGCCCCCGACAGAAAAGCCGGGTGACGATCCGCTTAGTGCACGTCGGGGCGGAGGACCTTGGTGCGCAGGATGCCCTCGTTGAGGTTCATCTGGCGGTCGAGCTCCTTGACCGTCGCCGGCTGGGCGGACAGGTCGATGACGGCGTAGATGCCTTCCGACTTCTTGTCGATGTCGTAGGCGAGGCGGCGACGGCCCCAGACGTCGACCTTCTCCACGGTGCCGCCGTCATTGCGGACGACGGTGAGGAACTGGTCGAGGGACGGCGCCACAGTGCGCTCATCGAGCGAAGGGTCCAGGATGACCATTACTTCGTAACGACGCATGGTGGACTCCAACCTCCTCTGGACTCTTGCGGTCACGACGATCTGCCGTGACAGGAGGACGCTGACGTCTTGGCCCGGCGCGCCCCTTTCGGCGCCCCGGGATGATGGTTCACCCATCACAACGCAGCCTGACCAGGTTACCAGCCACCACCGGATGGGAATTCCTCTTATCAACAAGGGGGTGGTGACCCATGCCGCACATGCTGCATCCCGCCGACAACGAGCACTTCAAGCTCACCCTGAACACCGATGGACACCCGCACCCACGGGAGAACGCCCTGTCCATCGCTACCCTGGTCTGCGGTCTCATCGCGTTCTGGGCCGCGTTCGTCCCCGGCGGACACGTGATCGCGTCGTGGCTGGGCGCCCTCGGTTTCACCGGCGGTCTGCTCTCCCAGTACCTGTCGGCCACGACCGCGGAGCGCTCGCTCAACATCATCGGGATCGTCGCCTCGTTCGTCGGGGTCGCGGTCGGCATCGCGCGCGGCGGCTTCCTGCCGTGAGAAAGGCCCCGGACGGCCGGGGCCTTTCCTAACCGATGTGCAGATTGCCGCCGAGCAGCAGCACGAACCACAGGAAGACGGCGAGCAGTGCCTCGGCCAGGTCCTTGAGCAGCGGCGCGTTGATGTAGTCGTAGATCCAGGCGACGTACAGGCCGACCAGGATGTAGATCAGGAAGATAAGGCTGACACCTCTGCGGTATACGGCCATCCGTTCCTCCTCATGTCGGGGGGCACCCGCCGACTGCCCCTTGGCCCGCCCTTCAAACGGATAGGCTCGACGGCATGGTGCGTATCGGAGCTCACGTCGACCAGGACGACCCCGCCGCCCACGCGGCGGCTCGCGAAGCGGAGATCGTCCAGTTCTTCCTCGGCGACCCGCAGGGCTGGAAGGGCCCGGTGGCGCCGGACAAGCCCGTCGAGGGCGTCGAGATCTACATCCACGCGCCCTACGTCATCAACGTGGCCACCGCCAACAACCGCATCAGGATCCCCAGCCGCAAGCTGCTCGACCAGCATCTGCGGGCGGCGGCCGACCTCGGCGCCAAGGGCCTGATCGTGCACGGCGGCCATGTCGGCAAGGACGACGATCCGCAGGTCGGCTTCGACAACTGGCGCAAGGTGTTCGAGCGCATGGAGTCGCCGATCCCGGTGCTGATCGAGAACACCGCGGGCGGCGGCAACGCGATGGCCCGCAAGCTGGAGCGCATCGCCCGGCTGTGGGACGCCCTGGACGGCTTCGACGTGGGTTTCTGCCTCGACACCTGCCACGCGCACGCCGGCGGCGAGGAGCTGGTCGACGTGGTCGAGCGGGTCAAGGCCATCACCGGGCGGATCGACCTGGTGCACTGCAACGACTCTCGCGACGCCTTCGACTCGGGCGCCGACCGGCACGCCAACCTGGGCCAGGGCCAGATCGACTCCGAGCTGATCCTGGCGGTCTGCCGGGCCGCCGCGGCGCCGATCATCGTGGAGACGCCGTTCGCCGGGCAGGCCGACGACATCGCCTTCCTGCGCAAGAACCTGTAAACACACAGCCTGTGGATAACTTCCCTGGATTACCGAGCACGGAATCCGGGTAGAGATTCTCACCCTGCCCAGGCGCCGGTCAGGAAGCGGAGGCCGTTCAGCATCATGAGCGGCCCCAGCACCAGGGCGTAGCCGATGATCACCCACCGCCGCCGCGCGGCCAGTTGCCCGATCGCCACCCACAGCGGGAACCACAGCAGCAGCGAGCGCGGGATCGACAGGTAGTACGCCGAGGTCATCAGCGCCCCCGCCTGCAGCCCGACGTAGACGAACTCACTCCAGCGGCGCCGCGCCAGCAGCCAGAGCAGTACGGCCACGGCGACGACCGCCCCCACGATCTCCATCCGGAACGCCACCGCCGAGTCGCCGGACCCGATCGCCGTGCCCCAGGTGGTGTTCCACGCCTCCCACGGCCAGACCATCTTCCTGCCCCAACCGGCTTCCTGGGCCCCCTTCCAGGCCAGCAGGTCACCGGTGCGGGTGTACAGGTAGAAGGAGTAGGCGATCAGCGGCAGGAACGGGACCAGCAGCCACGGCGCCTGCCGGAGCCTCGGGCGGCTCAGCGCGAACTCCACGATCAACGCCACGGCCAGGAACAACCCGGTGATCCGCACCGTCGACGCCCCCGCCGCGAGCAGGACGGCGAGCGGCCACTGCCGCTTGCGGGCGGCCAGCCACGCGGGAATCGCCAGGGCCAGGAACAGCGACTCGCTGTAGCCCGCGGTCAGGAACACCGCGGTGGGAAACAGCACGAGCGCCAGTACGGCAGGCCACCCCGCCCCCGCCGGCCCCTCGAACTCCGCCAGCCGTGCCAGCGCGACCGCCGCCACCGCCCCCGCGACCAGCGAGACGATCAGCCCGCACACCGTCCAGTCGGGCACCACCGTGTGCAGCAGGCGCAGCAGCGCGGGCAGGCCGGGGAAGAACGCGGGCAGCCCGGGGTCCTCCGGCTCGGCGGGGTCGCCGGCATAGCCGTACTTGGCGATCTCGATGAACAGTGTGGTGTCCCACTGCCGCCATCGATCGAGCTGTTCGCCCTCTTTGACCAGGAAGGAGACGCCCAGGACGCCGCTGAGCAAGAGTCCCAGGCGGGAGCATAACCAGATGAGCAGGGCGTCGCCCGTGGTGGAGCGAGTGGTCATCGCGTGCTGGGGACGAGCGTGAACCTGTCGGGCGCGTGGTCGAAGACGCCGCCGGCCTGGTCGTCGACGCCCGCCTGCCGTACCACGTCGTGGTCGGGGCGGAGGATGTCGCGGACCACGAAGGCCATCATGATCACGATGGTGATCACCCGGCCCCAGACGGCGGTGTGGTAGGTGCCGTCGCCGATGCCGAGGTGCTCGGTCGCGGGGTCCTGGGAGAGCAGGTAGAGCCAGATGGCGAAGAAGTACCACACCTCGGCGAGCTGCCACAGCGCCAGCGGCTTCCAGTTGGGCCTGGCCAGCACGGCGAACGGGACGAGCCAGAGGACGAACTGCGGCGACCACACCTTGTTCGTCATCATGAACGCGGCCAGTGCCAGGAAGCAGATCTGCGCGAGCCGCGGCCGGCGCGGGGCCATCAGGGTGAGCAGCGCGATGCCCAGGCAGAGCAGCGCCAGCGACCCCATGCCGAGCAGGCTGACGTCCATGGAGCCCAGGATCGGCCAGTCCTGGAGGTGGAAGTAGCGCCAGGGCGAGCCCCAGTCGACGCCGCGCTCCTCGGAGAAGGCGTAGAACCGGCGCCAGCCCTCCCAGGCCAGGATCATGAACGGCAGGTTGACCGCCAGCCAGGCGGCGGCGGCCGAGGCCATCGCGACGAGGAACGGCCGCCAGCGCGCGGTCCGCAGCGTGAGCAGGAACAGCGCGCCGACGAACATCAGCGGGTAGAACTTCGTGGCGATCGCCAGGCCGAGCAGCACCCCGGCCAGGAGGTGCCGGTTCCTGGCCCAGGCGAGCAGCATGCCCATGGACAGCGCGCCGGCGACCAGGTCCCAGTTGATGTAGGCGGCCAGGATCACCGCGGGTGCCACCGCGTACCACAGCGCGTCCCAGCGCCTGGTCGGCCCGGCCACCGCGGCCATCAGCAGGACGCCGGCGACCAGGCAGAGCCCCAGCAGGATGACCGTGATGTCATAGAACGCCGTGGCCTGCCTGACTACATCACCCAGCGGCCTGACCACCCACGAGATCACCTGCATGACCTCGCCCAGCACGACCGGGTACTCCACCTGCTTGTCGAAC
This sequence comes from Nonomuraea sp. NPDC046570, assembly GCF_040645915.1. NCBI lineage: Bacteria > Bacillati > Actinomycetota > Actinomycetes > Streptosporangiales > Streptosporangiaceae > Nonomuraea > Nonomuraea sp. NPDC046570. The sequence continues at coordinate 161,511 of NZ_JBEYZF010000010.1, forward strand.
GGCACGTCGGCGAAGTAAGGGTTCTGCGTCGCGAGCTGCCGGTCGAAGTAGAGCGGGTAGATGTCGGTGTAGCAGAAGTTCGTATAGGTCTCGATGGTGTTGTTCCAGCCACCGCTTCTGCACGGCAGCTTCCACAGGTAGGCGAGCACCGCCCCCAGGGCCGCGAACAGCCCCAGGGGAAGGTACGGCACAGCTCGCGCCGCCAGCGGGAACCTCACCTGGAGACCCGTCATTCGTCTTCGTTCTTACCGACCATCGGATCGGGCACGCCCGCGCCGCCGGGTTGGCTCTCCCCGTTCATGCCCGTGTCCTCGAAGTCGGAGGCCGGCTCGTTGGGATTGCCGGTGTCCGGGGTGCCGTTGTCGTCGGTGACGTTCCCATCGCACCCTTCCAGCATCGGGCAGTCGCCGTCCGGGCCGTCGTCGAACGGGTTGTCGCCGGTGTCGAACGGGTCGTCCGGCGTCGGCGTCGGGGTCGGCTTCGGCTTCTCCACGAGGTCCTCCGGCGTGCCGTAGTCGGCCCGCTCCGGGAACGGCACGATCTCCTTGCCCTCGTGGGCGGCGAGCATGAACGCGCGCCAGACCTCGGTGGGCGGGCCGGCGCCCTCGAAACCGAGGGACACCTCGTCGGCCCTGCTGTAGGGGTTGTTCGCGTTGTACTTCTTGTGCGGCTTGCCCCGGGGGGTGCTCGGGCAGTTGGCGTTGATCGGCTGCACGGTCTTGCCGGACTTGGTCACGCACACCTCGCGGTACATGCCCACCGCGGCCGAGAGCTGCGGGGTGTAGCCGACGAACCAGGCTTCCTTCTCGTCGTTGTTCGTGCCGGTCTTGCCCGCGGCCGGGCGGCCGATGCCCTTGCCCGCGGCCGTGCCGGACTTCAGCACCTCCGCCATGGCGACGGTCGAGTCGGCGGCGGCCTCGGGCGAGATCACCTGCTTGGGCATCTTCGCCTCGGGCACGACGAGGGTGTCGCCCTGCCAGACTCCCTGCACCACGTGCGCGTTGACGTGCTTGCCCTCGTTGGCGAAGATCGAGTAACCGGCCGCCTGCTCCACCGGAGTCACCAGGGCGCTGCCGATGGCGAACTGGTAGTGGTGCTCGTCGATGTCCGCCTGGAGCCGGGTCTTGTCGAGACCCGCCCCTTCCGCGACCTTCTTGACGTCCTCGAGCTGGCCGGGGAGCTTGTAAGCCATGGACAGGAATGCGGTGTTCACCGACTGCGCGGTGGACTTGACGACGTCGACGGCCACGCCGACGTTGTGGCTGTTGCGGAAGCCGCCCTTCTGCTGGCCGGGCAGCACCTCGGGCACCGTCTTGTTGCCGGGGACGAGGCTCGTGAGGCTCTTGCCGGCGTCGAGCCAGGCGGCCAGGACGTACGGCTTGAAGGCCGAGGCCGCCTGCTTCTTGGCGTCGAACGGCTCGTTGAACCCGTCCTTGACGTAGTCGGTGCCGCCGTAGAAGGCGACCACCCGGCCGTTCTTCGGGTTCACCGCGGCCAGGCCGGTGTGGTACTCGGAGGTACGGGTCTTCATGACGCCCTGCACCGCGTTCTTGGCGGCGATCATGAGGCGCCTGTCGAAGGTCGAGACGATCTTGTAGCCGCCGCTGCGCACCTGGGGCGGCTGGATGCCGCGCTTCTTCAGCTCCTCGTAGACCTGGATGACCATGTAGCCCTTGATGCCGCCGAGCTCGTTCGCGTTGTTCTCGGGCTTGGTCTTGGGGAACTTGGCGGTCGCGGCCAGGTTGCCGTACTTCTCGGGGTAGAACGCGGTCATGTTGCCGACGACGGTCTTGAACCTGTCCCGCAGCCCGGGCGCGTCGGCTTCCCACGCGGGGGTCTGGATGCGCGCGGCGAGGTAGGCGGCCTGGGAGGGGGTCACCTTGAGCGCCGACTTACCGAAGTAGGCCTGGGCGGCGGCCTCGATGCCGTAGGCGCGACCGAAGTTCACCGTGTTGAGGTAGTTGAGCAGGATCTGGTCCTTGCTCATGTTCTTGTCCAGCTTGACCGCGACGAGGATCTCTTTGAGCTTTCGCTTGATCGAGACTTCCTGGCTGAGGCCCTCGTAGTAGTTGCGGGCCATCTGCTGGGTGATCGTCGAGGCGCCCTGGCGCTGCTGGCCGGTGGCGGTCATCCACACCGACCGGACCATGCCGGGGATGGAGATGCCCGCGTCCTCGTAGAAGGTCTTGTTCTCGATGGCCACCACCGCGTCCTTCACGGCGGGCGAGATCTGCTCGTTCGTGACGATCTGGCGCTTCCAGCCGAGCCTGGCGATCTCCGTCTTGCCGTCGCTGTAGTAGAGGACACTGCCCTGGGCCAGCGCCTCGTCCTGCTTGTCGGTGGGCAGGGGCATGTTGGCGTACGCCACGGCGATCATGCCGAAGACACCCGCGACCAGAACCACCATGCTGGCCATGACGATCTTCCAGTTCGGGACGAACCGCTTCCACCCCGACTTGCCGGGCTTGTCACCGCCCTTCCCCGGCCCCGACGGCCCTCCGGGCCCCGAAGGGCCTGACGGCCCCGATGGGCCACCCGAGCGGCTGCCGCGCGCCCTGCGGGGCTGCTGCGGCGGCTGCCCGGCCACCATCGTCTCCTCGTTGCTGCGGCGACGGCCGCCCTGCGTCTGCCCCTCACCCGGCATGTTCGCGGCGGCCATGGCGCCGGTCTGCTCGAAGGCGGCTTCCGCACGGCGCGGCGGCTCCGCCCCGCCCCATCCCCCGTCACCGGTTTGCGGCGGCTGTCCCGGGGGCACGGAACGGGAGGTTGCGGAAGTGGAGCGACGGCGCCGTCCCTGTCGAGCCCCCTCAGGGCGCTCTGAGCGTCCAGTCGGCTCGGGGCCATAGCTGCTGTTACTCACACGTCCTCGCATCGTCGTCGGATAGCACGGCGGGTAGGCGTGGGCGGCCAGTCGCCCTCCTCGTTCTCACGGGCGACCGGCGGAGGCCGCATCGTCCGCTGCCGAGGACGAGCGAGAGCGTCAGGTGGTTCCCAGCCCAACCTTGGCACACCTCGGCCACAGTAATCATGAGCCATAAGGATGAGCTCCGACGTGGCCTTTACCCGACCGGCATGGCGTCCCGGGGAATCCCCATGGACATAGGCCACGTTGGTGACGTTCTCCCTCTCGCATACCGGGCAGAGCCCGTCAGCATGAAGGAAGCCACGCGAGAGCGAGTGGGCCACCGCCCGTCTCCCGAGTCCGTAGTCCACCACCCTTCGCTGTGACCACATGGGCGCCAGACTACGGCTTTTTACCGATTGCCCCCAACCTCTTGGCAAAGTCATTAATTGCATGCATATAGCGAGCCGACGTATCCTCTGGATGTATCGACTCGATACATCGACGCGAGAGGGGGCGGTTCCATTGGCCAGCGGACAGGGCAGGGTCCTGGAACTCGCCGTGCTCGGGTCGCTGCACGAGACTCCGCTACACGGCTATGAGCTGCGGAAACGGCTCAACGCCCTGCTCGGGATGTTCCGCGCCTTCTCCTACGGGTCGCTGTACCCGTGCCTGCGATCACTGCTGAACGACGGTCTCATCGCGGAGGAGCACCCCGCGGCGACGACCGGGCGATCCAAGATCGTCTACAAGCTGACCACGGAAGGCAAGGAACGATTGCAGGAGCTGTTGACCCAGGCGGGCCCCTCCGCCTGGGAGGACGAGAGCTTCGGTGTCCACTTCGCCTTCTTCAGGCACACCGAGGCCGAGGTGCGCCTGCGTATCCTCGAAGGCCGCCGCAGCCGGTTGGAGGAGCGACTCGACGGTGTCCGTACCGCGCTCGCCCGGACCAGGGAGCGCCTGGACAGTTACACGCTCGAGCTGCAGCGTCACGGCCTGGAATCGGTCGAACGCGAAGTGCGTTGGCTGAACGAGCTGATCGCCACAGAACGCCGGGCCTCGGAAGAGCCCGCGAAAGATAACCCGGAGCCGGGGGTCGCTCCGGGGTCAACGTCAACTGATGAGTAAGGGAGCGAGTGCGATGGGTTCCGTTCGCGTAGCCGTTGTCGGTGTCGGCAACTGCGCGGCGTCGCTGATTCAGGGCGTGCACTTCTACAAGGACGCCGACCCGGACACACGAGTGCCGGGCCTGATGCACGTCAAGTTCGGCGAGTACCACGTCGGTGACGTCGAGTTCGTCGCGGCTTTCGACGTCGACGCCAAGAAGGTCGGCCGTGACCTGTCCGAGGCGATCGTGGCCAGCGAGAACAACACGATCAAGATCACGGATGTGCCGCCCACGGGTGTCGTCGTGCAGCGTGGCCACACCTTCGACGGTCTCGGGGAGTTCTACCGCGAGATCATCGAGGAGTCGGACGAGCAGCCGGTCGACGTCGTGCAGGTCCTGCGGGACGCCCGGGTGGACGTGCTGGTGTCGTACCTGCCGGTGGGCTCGGAGGAGGCCGACCGCTTCTACGCGCAGTGCGCGCTGGACGCGAAGGTCGCCTTCGTCAACGCCCTGCCGGTGTTCATCGCCTCCGACCCCGAGTGGGCCGAGAAGTTCGAGAAGGCCGGGGTGCCGATCGTCGGCGACGACATCAAGTCGCAGGTCGGCGCCACCATCACGCACCGTGTGATGGCCAAGCTGTTCGAGGACCGCGGTGTCGAGCTGCTGCGCACGTACCAGCTCAACTTCGGCGGCAACATGGACTTCATGAACATGCTGGAGCGCAAGCGCCTCCAGTCGAAGAAGATCTCCAAGACCCAGTCGGTCACCTCGCAGATCCCGCACGAGATGGGCAAGGCCGACGTGCACATCGGCCCGTCCGACCACGTGCCGTGGCTCGACGACCGCAAGTGGGCCTACGTCCGCCTGGAGGGCCGCTCCTTCGGCGACACCCCGCTCAACCTGGAGTACAAGCTCGAGGTGTGGGACTCCCCCAACTCGGCCGGCATCATCATCGACGCCGTCCGGGCCGCCAAGATCGCCCTGGACCGGGGTATCGCGGGGCCGATCCTGTCGGCTTCGTCCTACTTCATGAAGTCGCCGCCGGAGCAGTACTCCGACGACGAGGCCCGCGACTACGTCGAGAAGTTCATCCGCGGCGAAGTAGACCGCTGACCCCAGGAGCCCCTTCGGGGGCTCCTTCTTCTTCTGGTACGGCTACCCGCGAGCGGCCGGCGGCAGCTCCTCAGGATCGGCGACCGGCCAGGTCAGCGGATCGGCCCCCAGCTCGTCCAGATGCGGGACCTGCTCCAGGCACCACGGCGAGATGGCCAGGAGCCTGGAGCGCACCCCTTCGACGAACTCCTTCCACGGCATCCACGCCGTCTCCCCCACCTCCTCCGGGTTCGGGTGGGCGTCCCCGGAGACCACCACCCGGTAGACCGGGCACAGCTCGTGCTCGACGATGCCGTTGCCCATCACCGCCCGGTAGGAGAAACGGGGCAGCAGCAGATCGGCGCGCTCCACGGTGAGACCGAGCTCGTAGGACAGGCGCCGCAGCACCGCCTGGTCGAGCGGCTCGCCGGGAAGCGGGTGCCCGCAGCAGCTGTTGGTCCACACGTCCGGCCAGGTGATCTTGTGGGCGGCCCGCCGGGAGAGCAGCACCCGGCCGTTCTCGTCGAAGACGTAGCTCGAGAACGCCAGGTGGAGAGGCGTGTCCGGCCCGTGCACCGACATCTTCGGCGCGGTGCCGATCGCGTTTCCCGCACCGTCGACCAGTACCACGTGCTCATCAGTCGTCACGCACAGAGAGTACGAGATCTTTTCCGTTTCCCGGCTACCTTTGCCGACCTGTCATTCCAACCTCTTCCACTTCAGGGTTGACCCTGATGTCGGCGCGCGGGCCGCGGACTAGGCTGACGAGGTGTCTTATGCCGCCGATCTACGCACGGTCCTGGAAGGTCGGGACTTCAGACGCCTGTTCAGCACGCGGCTGGTCTCGCAGTTCTCCGATGGGATCTTCCAGTTCGCGGTGGTCGGTTTCGCGTTCTTCAGCCCGGAGAAGCAGACCACGGCCGCGCAGGTGGCCATGGGGCTGGCGGTGCTGCTGCTGCCGTACAGCATTCTGGGGCCGTTCGTCGGTGTCTTCATCGATCGGTGGTCGCGGCGGCAGATCCTCGTGGTGGCGCCGATCGTGCGCGGGTCGCTGCTGATCGTGGCCGCTGCGCTGGTCGCGGTCGACTGCCCGGACGGCGTCTTCTACGCGGCGGCGCTCGGCGTGCTCGGCGTCAACAGGTTCTTCCTGGCCGCGCTCGGCGCCTCGCTGCCGCACGTGGTGCCGCACGACCGGCTGATGATGGCCAACGCGGTCACCCCCACCTCGGGCACGGTGTTGACCTTCGTCGGCGTGGGCGTGGGCTTCCTGCTGCGCTCGGTGTTCGGCGGCGACGACGCGGGCACGGCGCTGCTGCTGCTCACCTCGGGCGTGGTGTTCGGGCTGAGCGCGCTGATCGCGCGCACCATGGGCCGCACCCTGCTCGGCCCCTCCTACGACCCCGCACGCCCCCAGCCCCGCAAGGCGGTACGGCACGTCGTGCTGGGCCTGGCCGACGGCGCCCGACACCTGATCCACCACCGCGCCGCCGCCGCCGCGATGGGCGCGATGGCCGTGCACCGCTTCATGTACGGCATGGCGACCGCGATGGGCATCATCCTCTACCGCTACTACTTCACCGACGGCGACCCGGACGCCGCCCTGGCCGGCAGCGGCATCGTGGTGGCCACCTCGGCCTTCGGCTACTTCCTCGCGGTGATCGTCACCCCGTGGGCGACCGACCGGTTCACGATCGAGCGCTGGATCCCGGCGATGCTGGCCACCGCGGGCGTGCTGACGGCCGTGCTGGTCACGCCGTTCCAGGAGTGGGGGCTGCCGGCCGCCGGGTTCGTGCTCGGCGTGGCCGGCCAGAGCGTGAAGATCTGCGCCGACACCAGCGTGCAGCGCGACATCGACGACGCCTACCTCGGCCGGGCCTTCTCCATCTACGACATGCTGTTCAACGGGATGTACGTCCTCGCGGCGGCCCTGTCGGCGGCGATCCTGCCCGCGAACGGCAAGTCCTACCTGGCAGTGGCGATCATGGCGCTGGGCTACCTCGGGGGCGCCGTCCTCTACCGGGCCGTCACGCCGACGCGTACACCATCGCCTCGGTGATCCGGGCGACCTCGGCCGGCGTGGCCGCGTAGGGCGGCATGCTGTAGATCAGCCTGCCGAAGGGCCGCAGCCAGACCCCCAGCTCGACGGCCCGCTCCTGGACCCTGGCCACGTCCACGGGGTCGTGCGTCTCGATGACCCCGATCGCGCCGAGCACCCTGACCTCCTTGACGCCGGGATGGTCCGCGGCGGCGGCCAGGCCGTCGGTCAGCCCGCTCTCGATGCGCCGCACCTCCTCACGCCACGGCCGCTCGGCGAGCAGGTCGAGCGAGGCTCCGGCGACCGCGGTGGCCAGCGGATTGCCCATGAAGGTGGGGCCGTGCATCAGCACGCCGATGCCCTCGGCCACCCGATCGGTGCACAGCGTGGCGGCCAGCGACAGGTAGCCGCCGGTCAGCGCCTTGCCCAGGCACATGATGTCGGGCCTGATCCCGGCGTGGTCGCAGCCGAACAGCTCTCCCGTACGGCCGAAGCCGGTGGCGATCTCGTCGGCGATGAGCAGGACGCCGTACTCCTCGGTGAGCTCGCGCAGTCGGCGCAGCACCGAGGGGTGGTAGAAGCGCATGCCGCCCGCGCCCTGCACGACGGGCTCGACGATCACCGCGGCCAGTTCGTGGGCGTGCCGGGCCACCAGCGCGCCCAGCTCGTCCAGGTAGCCCTGGTCGGGCTCGCGCGGCGGCGCGGGGGCGAACACGTGCCGGGCCAGCGCGCCGGAGAACAGGTGGTGCATGCCGTTGACCGGGTCGCAGACGGCCATCGCGCCGAAGGTGTCACCGTGGTAGCCCCCCCTGACCGTCATCAGCCGCGAGCGGCCGGTGTACTGCACCGCCATCTTGATGGCGACCTCGACGGCGACCGAGCCCGAGTCGGCGAGGAACACCTTGGGCAGGCCGGTCATCGCGGCCAGGCGGCGGGCCAGCAGGACGGCGGGCTCGTGGGTGAGCCCCCCGAACATCACGTGCGCCATGTCGTCGAGCTGGTCGCGCAGGGCCTGGTTCAGCCGGGGGTGGTTGTAGCCGTGGATGGCCGCCCACCAGGACGACATCCCGTCGATCAGCTCGCGCCCGTCGGCTAGCCTCAGGCGTACTCCGTGGGCGGCGGTGACCTCCCGGACGGGCGCGCCCACGGCCGCGTAGGGGTGCCAGACGTGGTCGCGGTCGAGGTCGAGCAGATCCACCTAGCCGTTCTCCCCCGCCCACTCCCGGAGCGCGTCCGCGGCCGCCTCCTTGCCGATGACGCCCTGGTCGAGGCGCAGGTCGAGGAGGAACTTGTAGGCCTTGCCGACCACGGGGCCGGGGCCGACGCCGAGGACCTTCTGGATCTCGTTGCCGTCCAGCTCCGGCCTGATCTTGGCCAGCTCCTCCTCCTCGGCCAGCTTCTCGATGCGCTCTTCGAGCTGGTCGTAGGTGCGCGACAGGGCCTGCGCCTTGCGCTTGTTGCGGGTCGTGCAGTCCGCCCTGGTCAGCTTGTGCAGGCGGGTGAGCAGGTGGCCGGCGTCGCGGACATAACGGCGCACGGCGCTGTCGGTCCACTCGCCCGAGCCGTAGCCGTGGAAGCGCAGGTGCAGCTCGACCAGGCGGGAGACGTCGGAGACCACGTCCTTGGGGAACTTCAGCTCCGTCATGCGCTTCTTGGTGAGCTGGGCGCCGACCACCTCGTGGTGGTGGAAGGACACCCGGCCGCCCTCCTCGTGGCGGCGCGTCTTGGGCTTGCCGACGTCGTGCATGAGCGCCGCCCAGCGCAGGATCCGGTCGGGCGTGCTGTCCTCCTCCTGGTCGATGGCCTGCTCCAGGACGATCAGCGTGTGCTCGTAGACGTCCTTGTGCCGGTGGTGCTCGTCGATCTCCAGGCGCAGCCTGGGCAGCTCGGGCAGCACGTGGGCGGCCAGGCCGGTCTCGACGAGCAGGCGCAGGCCCTCGCGCGGGTCGGCGCCGCAGACGAGCTTGTCGAGCTCCTCGCGGATGCGCTCGGCGGAGACGATCTCGATGCGCCCGGCCATCGCGGTCATCGCCCGGACCGCGTCGGGGTCGACGCCGAACTCCAGTTGCGAGGCGAACCTGGCGGCGCGCAGCATGCGCAGCGGGTCGTCGTCGAAGGACTGCTCGGGGGTGCCCGGCGTGCGCATGACCTTGGCGGCCAGGTCGCTCATGCCGCCGTAGGGGTCGACGAACTCGTGGGTGGGCACGCGCACGGCCATCGCGTTGACCGCGAAGTCGCGGCGCTCCAGGTCGGCTTCGAGCGTGTCGCCGTACATCACCTCGGGCTTGCGTGAGGTGGGGTCGTAGGACTCGCTGCGGTAGGTGGTGACCTCCAGCAGCCAGCCGCCCTTGCGGATGCCGACGGTGCCGAAGTCGATGCCGATCGTCCACACCGAGTCGGCCCAGTCCCTGACGATCTCCAGCACCCGCTCGGGGCGGGCGTCGGTGGTCAGGTCGAGGTCGTTGCCGATACGGCCCAGCAGGATGTCGCGCACCGAACCGCCCACCAGGGCGAGCTCGTGCCCACGCGCGGCGAACAGCTCGCCGAGCTCGTCGGCCACGGGCGCGATCTTGCGGAACAGGTCACTCATGGTCTGCGTTGAGTCGGACAAGCTGGGTAGGTCCTTCGATTCCGGAACATATCCCCCGAGCCACACCAGGTCCGGGTTACCGTCGGTCAGAGGACCGTCGGGGGCCATGGAACGAGGCAAGGAGCGCATATATGAAGGACGCCCTCGCGATCCACCGCTGGCTCCTCGCACACCAGGTCCATCATGAGATCGTACGCCTTCCGCGCCCCATGACGTGCGCGGACGAACTACCCCAGACGATCTCGGTTCCCCCCGCGAGGTGTGTGACGGTCACGGTCTTCGAGGTGTCGGCCAAACCGGGCCGCGAAGCGGTCGCGGTGATCTCGACGGCGGCCACCCCGCCCAGGCCGGGAGCGGTCGGCGGACTCCTCGGCGGACGGCGGGTGCGCCCCGCCCCGGCCTTCCTGGTCAACGCCGCCACCGACTACGCCGCCGGTCTCGTCTGCCCGCTGCTGCTGCCCGGTGACCTGCGGGTGCTCGTCGACGACCGGCTGAGCACCGATGCCGAGCCCGTCTTCACCGCCACCGGCGAGCGTCACACGGCCCTCTCCCTCCGCGCCCACGACCTGGTGACACTCCTGTCGGGAAAAACCGTGGATCTGCGGATCCCACGGCCCCGTGGATCACGTGAGGCGGTCGCGATCCGGCACTGAGCCCGTACCATTGCGGGCGTGCGTCGAACTCCACTCCGGACAGACGCGTGATCCGTAAGGCCACGCTCCTCGCCGTCCTCTCCGCCGCGTTGCTCGCGCCCACGGCCGTGACAGCGCCGAGTACGGCTGCCGCGACCCCGGTCACGGCCGGACGGCAGACGGTCAAGCTGACCGTCGACGCGATCACTCCCGACGTCCCCAGGGAGCCGACCACCGAGATCAACATCTCCGGAACCGTCACCAACGCCGGCGCCGCAGCCCTGTCCGGCCTGCGGGTGCGCATCCGCTACACCAGCGTCCCCTTTCCCGACCGGGCCTCGCTGGAGGCGTACCAGACCTGCCAGGCCTGCGATCAGGCCTCGCGCAGCATCGTCGCCGAGATCCCGGCGATCAACGCGGGCGGCAAGGCCCAGTGGGAGCTGCCGCCCGTCACCCCGGCCTACCTGAACCTGTCGGGGTTCGGCGTCTACCCGCTCTCGGTCGAGGTCCTCGACGCCAACTGGCAGCCGATCGCCATCCAGCGCACCTATCTGACCTACGCGCCGTCGACGATGCCCAAGCTCCCGCGCACCCGGCTGGCCTTCGCGCTGCCGATCATCGACCAGCCGCACCGCTCCGTCGACGCCACCTTCATCGACGACCAGTTGCGCACCTCGCTCGTCGGCACCGGCCGCCTGGCCGACCTGCTGAAGATCGCCAGATCCAAGCCGAAGAACGTCACCTGGTTCGTCGAGCCCGCCCTGCTCGACGACGTGGACGCGATGACCAGGCCGCACCGGGTCAAGACCCGCAAGACCAGCCAGGACCGGCCCGCCGACGCCAGCGCCGCCCAGTGGCTCGAATCCCTGCGCTCGGCGCTCGCCACGGCCTCCGTGGTGGCCACGCCGTACGCCGACCCCGATGTGGTCGCCCTCGCCCACCAGGGCCTCGACGAGCAGACCGGCAAGGCCGTCTCGATCGGCGCGGAGCAGGCGCGCAAGCTGCTCCAGCGCGACGTGCCGACCAATGTCAACTGGCCGGTCGGCGGGCTGATCGACGCCGACGGCCTCGACCTGCTGGCGGTCAGCAAGGTCGACACCGTCCTGCTCAACGCCCAGAACGCGCCGCCGCAGCCACCCGTCCTCACCACGCCCGACGCGGCGACCACCGTCGACAGCGTCATGGGCCCGGTCACCGCTCTGGTCGCCGACCCGGGGCTGAGCCGCGCCCTCGAACTCGACCCGTCGTTCCAGGGCTCCTCGGTCATGGCCAGGCAGCGGTTCGTCGCGGAGACCGCGATGATCGCCAAGGAGCAGCCCCCGACGGCGCCCGCCCGGTCGCTGCTGGTGGCCCCCTCCCGGCGCTGGCAGCCCAACCCCGAGCACGTCACGGCGCTGCTGAAGACCACGGCCGGTCTTCCCTGGCTGGCCAACGGGCCGGTCACCGCCCTCAAGGCGGGCAAGGCCGGGGTGCCGCGGGCCGCGCTGACCTACACCGAGCTGGACCGGAAGGCCGAGCTCGGCAAGAAGTACCTCGACGGGGTCGCGAAGCTGGCCGGCAAGTCCCGGCTGACCACAGAGATCACCTCCAAGCCGCTGCTGTCCGCCTTCGACAGGTCGGTGCTGCGGCTGACCTCCTCGGCCTGGCGCGGCCGTACCGGCGCCGCCACCTCCTCGGCCAAGCAGGTCAACGCGACCACCGACGAGCACATCGGCAAGGTCCAGGTCACCGGCATCTCCAGCGACAAGCCGCGCAGCATCGCGGGCACCGAGGCGTCCATCCCGATCAGCGTCCGCAACGGCCTGAAGCAGGACGTCACCCTCAGGGTCGCGGTGACCTCCGACAACCGCGAACTGCTCACCATCGGCAGCTACGACGAGCAGATGCCGCTCACCATCACCGCCGAGCAGAACGGCACCGTGGTGATCCCGATGAAGGCCACGACGAGCAGGAGCGGGGACGCGCTGGTCACCGTCCAGCTCACCACGCTCGACGGCAAGAACTACGGCCCCGCCCAGAAGCTGACCGTCCGCACCACCGGCTACACGGGCATCGCCCTGGTGATCGTCGGCGGCGGGCTGGTCGTCATGCTGGCCGCCGTGGTGATGCGCGTGCTGCGCCGCCGGTCGCAGAAGCGCGTCGCGCGCGCCACGAAGACGAGGGAGAGCGAGCACGTATGAGCCGCATGTTGCGGGCCAGTGCGATCATGGCCGCCGGCACGCTGGTGTCTCGGGTCACCGGCTTCGTGCGCACCATGGTCCTCGCGTCCGCGATCGGCGTGACGGCCCTCGGCGACGCCTACAACGTGGCCTACAACATTCCCTACGTCCTGCTCGATCTGCTGCTGACCGGCGTGCTGAGCAGCGTCGTGGTGCCGATGATCGTGCGGGCGCAGCAGCAGGACGCGGACGGCGGACGGGCCTACGAGCAGCGGCTGATCAGCATCGCGGCGGTGGCGCTGGCGGTGGTCGCGACGATCGCCGTGCTGGCCGCGCCGTACCTCGTGGGCATCTACACGACGGAGTGGAGCGAGGGCGACCGGGAGGTGGCGGTCACGCTGGCCAGGTTCATCCTGCCGCAGATCGCGTTCTTCGGTGTCGGCGCGATCGCCGGGGCCATCCTCAACACCCGCGACCGGTTCGCCGCCCCCATGTGGGCGCCGGTGATCAACAACCTCGTCGTCATCGGGCTGCTGTTCGCCTACATCGCGGTCAGCACGGCCAGGGGCGACATCACCAAGGCCACCGACACCGATCTGGCCATCCTCGGCCTCGGTACCACCGCCGGGATCGTCGCCCAGGCGATCGTGCTGATCATCGCGCTGAAGCGGACCGGGTTCTCCTTCAGGCCGCGCCTCGACGTGTGGAACGCCAAGCTCGGCGAGATGGGCCGGATGGCGGTCTGGACGTTCGGCTACATCATCATCGTCCAGCTCGGCCTGCTGCTCACCACCAACCTGGCGACCGCCGCGAGCAAGATCGCCGCCTCCGAGGGCATCGAGCACGGTGTCGGCTACACGCCGTACATGCTCGGGTTCCAGCTCTTCCAGTTGCCCTACGGCATCATCGGCGTCTCGGTCATCACCGCGATGCTGCCCCGGATGAGCCGCGCGGCCAACGAAGGGCGGCTGGACGACATCCGCAGCGAGTTCGCCTCGGGGGTCCGGCTGATCAGCGCGGTCATGGTGCCGGCCTCGCTGATGCTCATGGTGCTCGGGCCGGCCATCACCGTGCCGATCTACGCGCACGGCGCCACCTCGGTGGAGAGCGCCATCTACATCGGCAACGTGCTGCAGGTCTTCGGGCTGGCGCTGGTGCCGTTCTCGATCTTCCAGTTACTGCTCCGGGTGTTCTACAGCTTCGGGGACACCCGTACCCCGGTGTTCGTGGGCACGGGCACGACCGCGTGCAACGTCGTGATCAGCCTGGCCGCGTTCTACACGCTGCCGGCCCGGTACGCGGTCATGGGGCTCGCCTTCGCCTACGCGGCGACGTACGGCATCGGCGCGGTGGCGGCCTGGAACATGGCCAGCCGCCGGGTTCAGGGGCTGGGCGGATGGGCGGTGGGATCGGCGCTGACCAGGATGTATCTCGCGGCGCTGCCCACGGCGGTGCTCTCGCTGGCCACGGTGTGGGGGGTACAGCAGCTCTTCGGAGGGCTTAGTCTGATCAATTCGCTCATCATCCTGACGGTCGGCGTCGTTCTCGGCGGTGCGCTCTACCTGTTCATCGCGCACAGGATGCGCATCCCGGAGGTGAACTCGATCGTTGGATTGGTGGCGGGAAGGGTAGGCCGATAGGCGGGCACTGCCTCGCCGGTCTGACAAGGAGAACGCGGGCGGAACCGGCCCGGCACTACCATGGTGCGACACGCGGCGAATGGAAGCAGGAGGGGCGTGGGCGGATCCACCCGGCATAGCGTGCCTGTGTGGCACATCGCCACGCAGGTGACCGAGTCATGAGCACCTCAGCGGTCGAACCCGGCACACGCCTGGCCGAGCGTTTCCGACTGGAGGACGTCGTCAGCGAGTCTGACGGCGTCACACTGTGGAAGGCCATCGACGAGATTCTGGCGCGGCCTGTAGCCGTTCACACCTTCGCCCCCGACTTCGCCCGCGTCACCGAGGTGGTCACCGCCGCCAGGGCCGCGAGCCGCCTCACCGACCCCCGGCTGACCCAGGTGTTCGACGCCGCGCAGGAGGAGGACCTCGCCTTCGTGGTCAGCGAGTGGGTGACCGGCGACTCGCTGTCCGACCTGCTGGCCGCCGGCCCGCTGGAGCCCGAGCGGGCGGCCGGGCTGGTCGCCGAGGCGGCCGAGGCGCTGACGCACGCCCACGAGGCGGGTCTCCACCACCTGTGCCTGCGACCGGGCAACCTGGTGTGGACGACCGGCGGCACGCTCAAGGTGCTGGGCGTCGGGATCGACGCCGCCGTGGCCGGGCTCACCACCGACGACCCCGCGCTCGACGACGCCGAGGGCCTCGGCCGGCTGCTGTACGCCGGTCTGACCGGCCACTGGCCCGGCGACGAGGAGGAGGGCGGCCTGCCCGCCGCCCCGATGAGCGACGGGCACTTCTGCACGCCCCGTCAGGTGACCGCCGGCGTGCCCGGCTATCTCGACACCGTCACCTGCCGGGCTGCGCTGCCCGAGTCGCGCAAGGGGCAGAGCGCGCTGACCTCGCCCGCCGAGGTGGCCGAGGCGCTGTCCGACGTGGCCAGGCCCATGCCGATCCCGGTCGCCTACTCGCCGATGCCCGCCCCCGCGACGGTCTCGCGTTCGGAGGGCATCGACACCGAGTGGCCGAAGACGCAGACCACCATGGCCCCGCCCACCCACCACCACCATCACCCGCGCCAGGGCAACGACGGCGGCAGCACGCTCAACAAGGCGCTGATGGCGATCGTGGTGCTGCTGGTGATCGTCGCCGTGGGCCTCGGCGCGTGGACGCTCGGCCGCAGCATCGGCAGCCCGTCGACGCCTGAGGTCGCGGGCGGTCCCACGGTGAAGCCGACGCGGACGGCCGAGCCGCAGGTGGTCAAGCCGTCCAGCGCGACCGGTTTCGACCCGCTCGGCGACGACCAGGCCGAGCATCCGGAGCTGGGCGAGGACGCCATCGACGGCAAGCCGAGCACGTTCTGGCACACCACCTTCTACAACAGCGCCGAGCTGGGGAAGCTGAAGGACGGCGTGGGGCTGCTGGTCGACATGGGCAAGCCCGTGCAGGTCGCCAACGTGGCCGTGACGCTGTCCAGCAACCCGGGCTCCACCGTGGAGCTGAGGGTGGGCGACGCTCCCGAGTTGTCCGCGCTGAAGACGGTGGCCCGGCAGAAGAACGTCTCGGGCAAGGTCACCCTGACGCCGCCGGAGGCCGCAAGCGGTCAGTACGTTTTGATCTGGTTTACGCGTCTCCCTGCGGATGAAGGTAGGTTTCGTGGCACCATCTATGACGTAGTGGTGTACTCCCCCGGATCGGCATAACCTTGTGAACTCCCCACCCGAGCCACCTTTCGCCGATGAGCAGCAGCCCCAGGCCCCCGTGCCTGACGCCGAGCTGCTGGCTCGGCACATCAATGGGGACCCGCACGCGTTCAGCGAGATCGTCAAAAGGCACCGAGACCGGATGTGGGCCGTCGCGCTGCGCACGCTGGGTGATCCTGATGAGGCGGCTGATGCCGTACAGGACGCCTTTGTCTCCGCCTATCGCAAGGCGCACAGCTTTCGCGGTGAGGCGGCCGTCACCACCTGGCTGCACCGCATCGTGGTCAACGCCTGCCTGGACAGGATGCGCCGCAAGTCGGTCCGGCCGGTCGCCGACGACGAGCTGATCGAGGCGGCCGAGCGGGACACCCCGATGCCCGACCAGACGGCCGAGCGCGAGGTTTCGATGGAGGTTTCGGCGGCGCTGAAACTGCTTCCGGCCGACCAGCGGGCCGCGCTCGTACTCGTCGACATGATGGGATATTCAGTCGAAGACGCAGCTCAGGTGCTGTCCGTGCCCAGTGGGACGGTGAAGAGCCGATGTGCACGGGGTCGCGCGAAACTTGCCCCAATTCTTTCGCATCTGCGGAACCGATCCAACCTCACCCGCGTCTCATCCGCGAAGGGAGCAGAACTTCGTGACGGGTGACACGCACTACGATCTGGAGATCCTGGCCGAGTTGGCCGAGGGTCTCCTGGACGCTGCCACGGCCCAGCAGGTACGCGAGCATCTCGCGGCATGCTCCCCATGCGGGGAGCTCCTTGCTGACCTGGCCGCGGTTCGCGAGGTGCTGGCGGCGACACCGACACCGGCCATGCCGATGGGTGTCGCACTCCGGATCGACCGCGCGCTGGCCGCTGAGGCGGGTTCGGCGCGGGGAGGCGGAGTCGGCCTCGTGGAAAGCCCTGACTGGGACGAGCTCATGCGAGACGCCCCATGGGAGGAGGCACCAGAGCCCGTACGGCTCGGCGTGGTGGCGGACGACGGCAGCGTCGTTCGGACCAGGCGGCGCGCGTCCACGCGACGGCGCAGATGGGCGATGCCCGCGGTGGCGGCGGCAGCGGCGGCGGCCGTGGTCGGCTCCGTGGTGGTCTCCAGCGGCCTGCTGACGGCGAGCGGCGGTGAGCCGGGACGTGGCAAGGTCCTGCAGGCGCAGCCGGCCGTGCCCAGCGAGACCGCCGGGGTGAGCTACATGATCACGGACTCCGGCTACAACTACAGCGAGCATGCGCTCAAGCAGCCGCTGGTGGGCTACTTCGGCCCGTACGAAGCCAAGAAGGAGGACGGCGGCGGCAACGGCAAGGTGGCGGCCTGCGTCTCCAAGATCACCTCCCGGACCAAGCTCAGGCCGATCGCGGTCGACCAGAGCCAGTACAACGGGCAGGAGGCGCTCGTGATCGCCTCCTGGAAGGACCAGGCCAGGAACAAGGTACGGGTCGACGTGGTCGATCCGTTCAAGTGCAAGGCCATCCGCAAGCCCGTTCTGGGGCGCTGGAAGTAACCTCTGTCACGTCGGGAGCCCACTTCGGTGGGCTCCTTTCGTTTGCCTTTCTCATGGGCCTGGCGATGTGGGTAGGTAAGGGAATCACGGACGCCTAGGATCTGTTGTCGCCACTGGCAACAGCAGAAACGAAAGGCGTGGAACGTTGAAGGACGTCCGAGATGTCATCATTATCGGTTCCGGTCCGGCCGGATACACCGCGGCCGTCTACTCCGCGCGCGCCGAGCTGAAGCCATTGGTCTTCGAGGGCTCGGTGACCGCGGGTGGCGCGCTGATGAACACCACCGACGTGGAGAACTTCCCCGGATTCCCTGACGGCATCATGGGCCCCGACCTGATGGACAACCTGCGCAAGCAGGCCGAGCGGTTCGGCGCCGAACTGGTCGCCGACGATGTGGTCGAGGTGGACCTCGCGGCCAACCCCAAGGTGGTCAAGACGCACACCGACACCTACCTCGCCAAGTCGGTCATCCTGGCCACCGGGTCGGGCTACCGCGAGCTCGGCGTGCCCAACGAGAAGCGCCTGTCCGGCCACGGCGTCTCCTGGTGCGCCACCTGCGACGGCTTCTTCTTCCGGAACAAGGACATCGTGGTTGTGGGCGGCGGCGACACCGCGATGGAGGAGGCCACCTTCCTCACCCGGTTCGCCCGTATGGTCACCGTCGTGCACCGCCGCGACGAGCTGCGCGCCAGCAAGATCATGCAGGAGCGGGCCTTCGCCAACGACAAGATCAGCTTCGTCTGGGACAGCGAGGTCGTCGACGTGCTCGGCGACGACAAGGTGACCGCGGTCAAGCTGCGCAACCTCAAGACCGGCGAAGAGAGCGAGCTGGCCACCGACGGCCTGTTCATCGCCATCGGCCACGACCCGCGTACCGACCTGGTCAAGGGCCAGGTCGAGCTGGACGACGAGGGCTACATCAAGGTCGCCTCGCCCAGCACAGAGACCAACATCGAAGGCGTGTTCGCCTGCGGCGACGTCGTCGACCACATCTACCGTCAGGCCATCACCGCAGCGGGCACCGGCTGCTCGGCGTCTCTCGACTCCGAGCGCTGGCTGGCCGGCAACGAGAAGTAAGGAGCGCTCCCGTGAAGGCAGTCACCGACGCCACGTTCGATGCCGAGGTCCTCAAGAGCGACAAGCCCGTGCTCGTCGAATTCTGGGCGGAGTGGTGCGGCCCGTGCCGTCAGGTCGCCCCGATCCTGGAGGAGATCGCCAAGGAGTACGGCGACCGGCTGGAGATCGTCAAGCTCAACATCGACGAGAATCCGGAGGTTCCCCGGAACGCCGGTGTGCTCCAGATCCCCACGATGAACGTCTACAAGGGTGGAGAGGTCGTCAAGCAGATCATCGGCGCCAAGCCGAAGGCCATGCTGCTTCGCGAGCTTGAGGGCATCATCTAGAGCCCCCCGCGGCTGGCGACAGCCGTACCTCCGCATGGAAAAGCCCCCTGGCCGCAGGGGGCTTTTCTCATTTTTTGGTCATGGACGATCGCGGGCGCGCCGGGCGCCTCCCCGGAAGCGCCTGGAAGGCGTTAGACGGGGCGAAGGGCGCGTTCCGGGCTCATGGAGCCGAGGAGGCGTTCCAGGGCCACCTCGACGTCCTCACGCCAGGAGACGGCCGTCTTCAGCTCCAGGCGGAGCCTCGGGAAGCGCAGATGCGGGCGGACGGTCTTGAATCCCACCGACAGCAGGTATTCGGCGGGGACGACGCAGCTCGGCTCCTCCCACTTCAGGTCGCCGAACGCCTCGATGGCCCGCACGCCGCGCCTGGTCAGGTCCTTGGCCACGCCCTGGATCAGCATCCGGCCCAGGCCGCCGCCGGAGAATTCGGGGATGATGTGCGCGGTCATCAGCAGGACGGCGTCGGCGCTGACCGGCGAGGTCGGGAAGGCGACTGAGCGCGGGCTGTACAGCGGCGGGGTGTACAGGACGAAACCCGCCGGGACCCCGTCGACATAGAGGATCTTCCCGCAGCTCCCCCACTCCAGCAGGGTGCCCGAGATCCACGCCTCTTTCTCCAGCGCCGGGTCGCCCGCCTTGACGGCGCGCTCGCCACTGACCGGATCGAGTTCCCAGAAGACGCACTGCCGACACCTTCGCGGCAGGTCATCCAGGTTGTCGAGGGTGATGTTGACCAGCCGACGCGACAACTGCGCCCCCCATCGTTGCGCGGAAAAGCGCGCGAAAAGCACGTCTACACGTGGCATCGTAGCCCAGTGAATGCGGCGTCAGCGGTTCCTGTGGATCGTGCCCAGCGGTTGGGCTGGTCACGGGCGACAAGTCCGACTGACGTACTCTGGACTCTCGGCTTCACTTACATGACCTAGGAGGTGGACCGTGGCGGAAGAATCGGATCACGGTCAGACGCCCGCGACCCACGGGTCGCGCATCGACGCCTACGTCGATCGGTACGCAGCACGAGCTACCGGGATGGTCGCCTCCGAGATTCGAGCTCTTTTCGCCGTCGCGTCCAGGCCCGAGGTGGTCTCGCTCGCCGGCGGCATGCCGTACGTCACGGCCCTTCCCCTCGACGTCGTCGGCGAGCTGGTCGCCGACCTGGTCGCCAGGCGCGGCCCCGTGGCCCTGCAGTACGGCTCGGGCCAGGGCGACCCGCACCTGCGCGAGCAGATCTGCGAGGTCATGCGGCTTGAGGGGATCGACGCCGGGGCGGACGACGTGGTCGTCACGGTCGGCTCGCAGCAGGCGCTCGACCTGATCACCCGGATCTTCATCGATCCTGGTGACGTCGTGCTCGCGGAAGGCCCTTCGTACGTCGGCGCCCTCGGTACATTCGCCGCCTATCAGGCCAAAGTGGTTCATATCGCCATGGACGATCAGGGCATTGTGCCCGAATCGCTGGCGCAGACCATCTACGCCCTCCGCGCCGCCGGAAGCACCGTCAAGTTCCTCTACACGATCCCGACCTTCCAGAACCCCGCCGGCGTCACCCTGAACGTGGCCAGGCGGCAGCAGGTGCTCGACATCTGCCAGCGGGCCGGGATCCTCATCGTCGAAGACAACCCGTACGGGCTGCTCGGCTTCGACGGCGAACCCATGCGCACCCTGCGGGCCGACTGCCCCGACGGAGTCGTCTACCTGGGGTCGTTCTCCAAGACGCTGGCGCCCGGCTTTCGCGTCGGATGGGCGCTCGCGCCGCACGCCATCCGCGACAAACTCGTGCTCGCCATGGAGTCGGCGGTGCTGTCGCACTCGTCGTTCACCCAGCTCGCCGTCGGGCAGTACCTCGCCACGCAGCCCTGGCGGGAGCAGATCAAGACGTTCAGAGAGCTGTACCGGGAACGACGGGACGCGCTGCTCGGCGCACTGGAGTCGCTCATGCCGGCCGGAGTCACCTGGACTCGGCCCGGGGGCGGCTTCTTCGTCTGGGCCAGCCTGCCCGAAGGGCTCGACTCCAAGGCGATCCTGCCCCGGGCGGTGGCCGAACGGGTGGCGTTCGTGCCCGGCACCGGCTTCTTCTCCGACGGCAGCGGATCCCGGCACATGCGGCTCTCGTACTGTTTCCCGGAGCCTGAGCGCATCCGGGAAGGGGTACGAAGGCTCAGCGGGGTGATCGAGCAGGAACTGCAGATGCGCGACACCTTCGGCACCGGCTCCGTGCTGGGCCACGGCGGCGTCGACACCCCCGGCCCCGACCTGGCCTGACCCGTCTCAGCCACACCGGCCGCCTCCCGCATGGGGGGCGGCCGGTCCGCGTTACGCCTGCTGTACACCAACCCCCCGAGACGCCGGTACGGTGGAACACCGTCCGGCGAGCTTCAACGCCGGGGACCATCCGGAGGATGTTAGATGAGCGATCTCAGCCACGTGCTCGTGCTGGCCGGCGGGCTCTCCTACGAGCGGGAGGTCTCCCTCCGCTCGGGGCGTCGCGTGAGCGAGGTGCTGCGCGCGGCCGGGATCGACGTCGAGACCCGCGACACCGACGCCTCCCTGGTGCCCTCCATCCTCGCCGACCGGCCCGACGCCGTCTTCGTGACCCTGCACGGCGGGGCCGGCGAGGACGGGGCGATCAGGTCGGTGCTGGAGCTGCTCGGCGTGCCGTACGTCGGAGCCGACCCCGACGCGTGCCGCGTCGCCTACGACAAGCCGACCGCCAAGGCCGTCGTACGCTCCGTCGGGCTGCGCACCCCCGAATCCGTCACCCTGCCCAAGGAAACCTTCCACGACCTCGGCGCCACCGTCGTACTCGGCCGCATCGTGGAACGCCTCGGCCTGCCCCTGTTCGTCAAGCCCGCCCGCGGCGGCTCCGCGCTCGGCGCGTCCATGGTGCGCACCGCCGAAGACCTGCCCGCCGCCATGGTGGGCTGCTTCGCGTACGGTGACACCGCGCTGATCGAGCGGTACATCGAAGGCGTCGAAGTCGCCGTGTCCGTCGTCGACCTCGGCGAGGGGCCTGTGGCGCTGCCGCCGGTGGAGATCGTGCCCGACGAGGGCGTGTATGACTACGCGGCCCGCTACACCGCTGGGCACACCGAGTTCTTCGCTCCCGCCCGGCTCTCCGCCGAGGCGTCACTCGCCTGCGCCGAGATGGCGGTCACCGCGCACACGGCCCTCGGGCTGCGCGACGTCTCCCGGACCGACCTCATCGTCGACGCTTCGGGCCAGCCGTACTTCCTTGAGGTCAATGTGGCTCCCGGCATGACGGAGACCTCGCTCCTTCCCATGGCGGTCGAAGCCGCCGGCCAAGACCTCGGCACCCTCTGCCGCGCCCTCCTCCAGTCCGCCGCCAACCGCTCTGGGCCCCAGGTCTCCTAGCCTGGGCTGTGTGCTGATCGATTCCCCGTATCCCAAGAGCTTCGCCAGCGACAACCACGCGGGCGTGCACCCGGACATCCTCAAGGCGATGGCAGCCGCCAACGACGGCGACGCACCCGCGTACGGCGGCGACGCCTGGACCACCGCCCTGGACGGACACGTGCAGTCCGCGTTCGGGCCCGACGCCACCGGGTTCGCGGTACTCAACGGCGCCGGAGCCAACATGGTCGGACTGGCGCTCATGCTCGGCCGCTACGACGCCATCATCTGCGCCGACACCGCGCACATCGCCACCCACGAAGCCGGGGCCGCCGAACGGCTCCTCGGCGTGAAACTCATGACGGTACCGACCGCCGACGGCAAACTCGTCCCCGACGACATCCGCTGCCGCCTGTCAGGTGTGGGCAACCCGCACGAGTCGCAGCCACGCGTCGTCTCCATCTCCCAGGTGACGGAACTCGGCACCTGCTACACCCCCGACGAGATCTCCGCCCTCGCCGACACCGCCCACGAGGCGGGCCTCTTCCTGTACATGGACGGCGCCAGAATCGCCAACGCGGCGGCCTTCCTGAACTGCTCCCTACGGGAGATCACCACCGACGCCGGTGTGGACGTCTTCAGTTTCGGCGGCACCAAGAACGGCGCCCTGGCCGCCGAAGCCGTCATCGTCCTCGAACCTTCGCTGAGCCCCGGCGCACCCTTCCTGCGGCGACAGTCCCTCCAACTGGCCTCCAAGATGCGCTTCATCTCCGCACAACTCTCCGCCCTGCTGACAGACGACCTTTGGCGAACCAACGCCGCCCACGCCAACGCCATGGCCGCCCGCCTCGCAGCCGGCCTGACCGACCTCCCCGACGTCACCCTCGCGTACCCGGTCCAGTCGAACGCCGTCTTCGCCACACTCCCGCAAGAGGTCATCCCACAACTCCAAGAACACTTCACCTTCCACACCTGGGACCCCGCCGCCGGCACGGTCCGCTGGATGACCGCCTTCGACACCACCCCCACCCACATCGACGCCTTCCTCACCACCATCCGCTCCACCCTCCAGACATGACACCCTGGCGTACTCCCCATCCCAGCAGCTCTGCTCCCACCTTCCCTCCCGCCTTCCGTCTAGCCCGCCTTCACACCTTTGGACTCGTAGCGCTACTGGACTCGTAGCGCTACGCCTTCACCTCCCAGGTCTTGGTCAGCGAACCGCGGCCACCAACTGTCTGCGCTAACTCGATAACCGCACCCGCATCCCCCCTCTAGCGACTCCCGACCGGGAGCGGCCAGGCAGGCTCCACGCCCTCGCCACTGATCCTGGTTTCACGTGAAACCAGGATCAGCACGCAGTCGGCATCCATCAACACGCCGCCGACATGGGAGCAGACCGAGCCGCGCAGGAGCCTCACGCGCCACATCTCGCACGCGAGAGGCACCACGGCGCCCGGCACCCCCTCCTGCACAGCGAAGGCCTCGCCCAAGGAAGGTGAAGCGCCACTGGAGTCGGAGGGCATGAGATACGAAGGGGCGTAGTCACGAAGAACAGAAGGGGAGCAGAAAGAAGAGACCGCCCGCAATGGCTGGTGCCGAGTGTGCGGCGAAGAGTGGGACATCGTGGGCCGCCGCTGCGACGCCCGCGCGAATGTTCGGCGAGCGAGTGGCCAGTGAGCGAGAAGCCCCGCCGATAGACGGATCGAGCAAGACGAGCAGGAGGCTCACTCCGTCCATCGCGCTCACTCCGTCAAGCCCGCCGCCTGCTGAGCCCAACTGTCTACCGAGCTCCCGTCATCTTCCAATCCCTGCGAATCTCTCCGGCTCGCCATCGGCCCGGCTCCCCATTGGCGTGGTGCGCCACGGCCGTACAGACACGTCGAGGATAAGCGGATCGCGCCAGCGGGCGCCAAGGGTCCTTCTGGAGGCGGCGAGGGAACGGGTTTCACGTGAAACGGCGCAGCCATGTCCAGCCGCGGAGGCGGGCGCGGGGACGGTCGGCGTGGCGCGGTTTCACGTGAAACGGTGTGCGGGCTGGGCCTGCTCTGTTTGCGAGGGAACCCGGCAAGGCGTTGAGGCGGACCATGTTTCACGTGAAACGAGGTAGGGCTCGTCTCGGATGGCTAGTCTTCGGTTTCGCGCATGGCGTTGGCGGCTTCGGGGGCCATGGCGCCGATGATGCGTTCGAGGTCGTCGATGGTGGCGAACTCGACGACGATGCGGCCCTTGCGGCGCCCCAGGTCGACCTTGACCTTCGTTTCGAAATGGTCGGAGAGGCGGTCGGCCAGGTGGACGAGACCGGGCATTGACGGTTTCTTGGTGGCGCGCTCCCTGGGAGCGTTGCCGGCGCCGTTCGCGCCGCCGGTGGCGACGATCTCCTCGACCGTACGGACCGACAGCCCTTCCGCGACGATGCGCTTGGCCAGATACTCCTGGGCGCGGGAGTCGTCCAGGGCCAGCAGTGCGCGAGCGTGACCGGCACTCACCACTCCGGCGGCGACGCGGAGCTGTACTTCGGGCGGCAGGTTCAGCAGGCGGAGGGTGTTGGAGATGTGCGGGCGGGAACGGCCGACGCGCTGGGCCAGCTGCTCGTGCGTGGCGCCGAAATCGTCAAGCAGCTGCTGGTACGCCGCCGCCTCTTCCAACGGGTTGAGCTGCTCCCGCTGAAGGTTCTCGATCAGGGCGTCACGCAGGAGGTCGTCGTCCTGGGTGTTGCGCACGATGGCGGGAACCACGTCCAGCCCGACGAGCTGACACGCCCGCCAGCGCCGCTCCCCCATGATGAGCTCGTAGCGTCCACCACCGATCGAGCGCACCACGATCGGCTGCAGCAGACCAACCTCTTTGATGGAGGCCGCAAGCTCGTCCAGCCGATCCTCATCGAACACATCGCGCGGCTGGCGCGGGTTCGGCGTGATGGCGGTGAGCGCGATCTCCCTGAAGTACGCTCCGGCCACCGGATTGGGCCCTGTCTCCCCCACCTGCTCCCCTGCGGGCGCCACGGCTCCCGTACCGTCAACGATCGGCCCGGTCGGGATGAGCGCCCCGAGTCCCTTGCCCAGTCCCCGCCGCTGCTGACTCACTGCGTCTCCTCATCCGCCCGGGCCGATTCCGGTCACTCCAGGAGAGGTTACCGTCGGGCGCCCTACCCGGTGCGCGCTCGCCACACGCGCTTCGGTCTGGTTTGAGAAGACCACGCCACAAAAGTGGCCTTCGACACCCACCCCACCCCGACACACCTTCAGAGGTACGACCAGAGGTACGACAAAGCGCCCCCTCATCCACCCCGCACAAACGAGGCCGAGGCCGGTAGCGGACCGGGCCGGTGGCGAGCCAGGCCGGTGGCGAGTCAAGGAGATAGGTAGGGCTCGGTAGATCACGGGACTTGGTACGCAGTTTGGCTCAGCGGGCGGCGGGCTCGATCTCCGCCAGGATCAGGAACAACCCCGTCCAGAAATGGCCGAGGCAGGCTGGCTGAGGGTAAGTGGAGAAGGAGGAGGTAGATGCGGTCTGGGCGTGCCAGACGGCGCTGTGAGTCGACGCGGCCGGGACGCGAGCGGCGGGGGCGCGAACCCTTGGCACTGGAGCCAGGCATGTGGGCGACCCCCCGGGTGTGAACACCCGTGGCGCCCCCCGGGTGAACACCCCCCGGGCAAGCACCCCTCCGGCAAGCAACCCCCGGGCAAGCGGACCACCCCTGATGAGCGGACCCGCCGGGTGAGTACGACTCGCAGAACAGACGGGGGCGAGTAGCTAGGTGAGGAGGGGGCCAGAGATGGACCCTAGAGAAGGGCGCCCTTGATGGCTATCTCGCGGGCGGCGTCCATGTAGGCCATCGCGCCGCTCGACCCAGGGTCGTACGTCATGACCGACTGCCCATAGCTAGGTGCCTCAGACAGACGGACGCTGCGCGGGATGACCGTCTTCAGCACCACCTCGCCGAAGTGGGACCGTACCTCGTCCGCCACCTGTGAAGCCAGCCGCGTACGCCCGTCGTACATGGTCAGCAGAATCGTCGACAACCCCAGCGTCGGGTTCAGGTGCGCCTTGATCAGGTCCACGTTGCGCAGAAGCTGCCCCAGCCCCTCCAGCGCGTAGTACTCGCACTGGATCGGGATCAGCACCTCGTTGGCCGCCACCAGAGCGTTGACGGTCAGCAGTCCCAGCGACGGCGGGCAGTCGATGATGATGTAGTCGAGCTCCACGTCCGTGTAAGCCTCAAGCGCCCGCCGCAGCCGCGCCTCACGGGCCACCAGCGAGACGAGTTCGATCTCCGCCCCGGCCAGGTCGATGGTCGCCGGCGCGCAGTAGAGCCCGGGCATGTCCGGTACGGCCTTCACGACTTCGGACAGCGGCAGATCGTCCACCAGCACCTGGTACACGTCAGGGATGTCGCCGCGGTGCTCGGTCGCCAGGGCGGTCGACGCGTTCCCCTGCGGGTCGAGGTCGACGACCAGGACGCGCAGGCCGTGCATGGACAGCGCCGCGGCCAGGTTCACTGACGTCGTCGTCTTGCCGACCCCGCCCTTCTGGTTGGCCACACCGATGATGCGAGTCTTGGGCGGGCGGGGCCAACCGCCGTCCGGGGAGCCGCTCACGGCTGCGGCTGCCGTCTGGGTCGCAGACGTTTCACGTGAAACCACTGAGCTGAGTGCCTCTCGTACCAGCGGCGAATCGCCGGGGTTAAGGGGGGTCTGGGTCACGATGGCCATCCTTTCAACCAGCGGCGGGGTGGTGCCTGGAATCCGGTCTTGCGACACGCCCAATTCCGGCCAGCCGAGCCCTGCGGGGCTCTCCGGCCCGGGGCCTCCTGGCCAGCCAAGACCACATGACGTGCCCGGCACAACCGTCACCTCTTTCGTCGCCGCCGGCCTCGCTCGGGCGGGCGACCCGCGACCACTCGTACGAGAGTGGCGGGCGGCTCGACCTTACCTTGCCCGACGGTGATGAGTTCGGCTGCCCGCGCCCCCATGGCGCGGAGTTGGGGACCCGCCTCGGCGAGTTCTTCGGCGGCCCGCTCCCCCTTCATCGCGATCAGCTCGCCGTCCTCGCGCAACAGCGGCATCGCCCAGGTGAGCAGGCGGTCGAGCGGGGCGACGGCGCGCGCGCTGGCCACGTCGAACTCACGCTTGCCGGCCAGTTCCTCGGCCCGCCCGCGCAGCACCTCGACATTGTCCAGCTTGAGCACCTCGACACACTCTTCCAGGAACACGGTACGGCGAAGCAGCGGTTCCAGCAGGGTAACCGTGACGTCCTGCCGTACGATCGCCAGGACCAGGCCGGGCAGGCCGGCTCCCGAGCCGATGTCCACCAGTCGCACGTCGGCGGGGACGGCCTCGGCCACCACCGCGCAGTTCAGCAAGTGGCGATCCCAGATGCGCGGCACCTCGCGCGGGCCGAGCAGCCCGCGCACGACGCCGGGCCCGGCCAGCAGCTCCGCGAATGCCTCGGCCCGATCCCAGGCCATTCCGGCGAACACCTCGCGGGCTATCTGCGGTGCGGCGGGCAGCTCGTCGCTCACTGATCGGCGACCTTTCTCATGAAAAATCTGGATATGGGTGATGCGGGGGCGTGAGACAGACGAACGGCCGCCAGCCACGTGCGGGCTGACGGCCGTTCGGCTGAAGTCTCCGCCGTACCTGCGATCAGGCAGGCAGGACCACCACGAAACGGTGGGGCTCCTCGCCCTCGGACTCGCTGCGCAGGCCCGCGGCCGCGACCGCGTCGTGCACGATCTTGCGCTCGAACGGCGTCATCGGGTGCAGGGCCTTGGGCTCGCCGTCGCGCTTGACCCCCTCGGCGATCTCGGTGCCGAGCTTGGTCAGCTCGGCCCTGCGCCGCTCGCGGTACCCGGCCACATCGAGCATCAGCCGGGAACGCTCCCCCGTCTGCCGGTGTACGGCGAGGCGGGTGAGCTCCTGCAGCGCCTCGAGCACCTCACCGGCGGGACCGACCAGATCGGTGCCCTTGACGCCGACCACGGAGACCAGCGCCCGGTCACCCTCGACGTCCATGTCGATGTCGCCGTCGATGTCGGCGATGTCCAGCAAACCCTCGACGTAGTCCGCCGCGATCTCGCCTTCCTGCTCAAGCGCCGCGAGATCGGGAGCCGCAGCCACCGTCTCCTGCTCGGCCTCGGTCATGCCCAGCCTCTCCTTCGTGCTGTTGGACACCTAGGACTTCTTGCTGCCCGTGCGCTTGCTGCGGGGCGGCGGCTTGCTCTGCTGCCGCCGGACGACCTTCGGCTCCGGCGGCGCGGCCGGCGCCTCCTCCTCGGTCTTGCTCTTCGTCACCTTCGAGAGCAGTCCCGGCTTGGGCGCGACGGGGATCGCGTTGCCCTTGGCGTCGAACTCCGGCATCGGGTTACGGCTGTAGAACCAGTGCTGCTGGCCGAGCGTCCACAGGTTGGTGGTCACCCAGTACATGATCAGGCCCAGCGGGAAGTTCAGGCTGAAGAAGGCGAACAGCGGCGAGATGTACATCAGGATCTTCTGCTGCTGCGCCATCGGGTTGTCCGGCATCTGCTGCATCGAGCGGGTGACGCTCTGCCGGACGGTGAGGAACGTGGTCAGCGAGCTGACCGCCACGAAGACGCCAAGGACGATCTTGGTAATCGTGGGGTCGGCGTTCATCTTGATGATGTCGGCCGAGCTGGTGAAGAAGGTCGCGGGCAGCGGGGCGCCGAAGATGTGCGCGGCACGCGCGCTGTCCATCATCTCCTGGGTCATGCCGAACTTCGGCACCGGGCTGCTCGCCATGGCCTGCAGCACGGTGAACATCGAGATGAAGATCGGGAACTGCGCGACGATCGGCAGGCAGCCGCCGAGCGGGTTGGCCCCCGCCCCCTGGTACAGCGCCATGACCTCCTGGTTCATGCGCTGCTTGTCGTTCTTGTAGCGCTTGCGGATCTCCTGGACCTTCGGCCCCAGCTCCTGCATCTTCTTCGACGAGCGCATCTGCTTGAGGAAGAGGGGGAAGATCAGGATCCGCATCAGCACGGTCAGCGTGATGATCGTCAGCGCCCACGTCAGCCCGCTGTCGGGGTTCAGGAAGGTGCTATAGCCCTGGTGAATCCAGGTGATGACTTGCGCGACGGCTGTGTACAACCAATTCAGCCAGGACAGCTCCACCGAGCTAGCTCCCTTGCGTTTCGTGGGACCGGACCGGGCGTGGGGGCACCGGGTCAATACCTCCGGGATGGAATGGGTGGCAACGCCCGATGCGCCGGACGGTCAACCAGATGCCGCGCAAAGCACCGTGTACGGCTATCGCCTCAAGCCCGTACGCGCTGCACGATGGGTAGAAGCGGCAGCGCGGACCCAGCATCGGGCCGATGAAGGCCCGGTAGAACCGGATCGGGGCCATCAGGACCCGAGCGGCGAGGTTCGGCTGCTCCATCATCTATGTCCAACCATCGAGGACGCCTGCCGCCTCAGCAAACGATCCAGCGCGACGTCGAGTTCGGCGGCAAGGCGCTCTGATCGCGCGGACGCGGCCGGTGGATTGGCGCGTACCACAAGCAGGCTACCTCTCGGGAGCCTGGGCAGTCGGTCCCGCATCAGGTGTCGAAGGCGGCGCTTGACCTTGTTGCGCACGACCGCGCCCCCCACCGCTTTGCTCACCACGAACCCGACCAGAGGCGGTTCGTCGGTGGAAACGCGCACGTTGAGGTGCACGACCAGCGTCGGGCGGCCTGCTCGGCCACCCTGCTTGATCGCGAAAGCGAACTCCTCGCCCCGCCGCATGCGGGATTCTCGCGACAGCACGTCATACGCCTATCGCCCGCCGGCAGAAAACGCCGGCGGGCGACCAAGCGGACAGATGTTCGTCAGGCCGACAGCTTCTCGCGACCCTTACGGCGACGGGCGGCCAGGATCGCGCGACCGGCCCGGGTGCGCATACGCAGCCGGAAGCCGTGGGTCTTCGCGCGGCGACGGTTGTTCGGCTGGAAAGTACGCTTGCTCACGAGTGGGCTCCAGGCTTGAAAGTGCGCCCCCACCAGATGCAAGGACGCTTGACACACATGGCTGGCTTGCCATCGGTCGCGAGGCATGCGAAATAGCCGTCACGTGACAAGCCGACCGTCGTACGTTACGGGCCAAGCATGGCCCAGGTCAAACCGGAGAATCTCCGGCCGTGGTTATCCACGAATCCACAGGCTACTTTTCCACCGGCGTTCGCGCGTCCACAGTATGTGCACTCAGGTGCCACTAGGCTGTGGACAACGTCTTGAACACAGATGTGGACATGCCCCTCAGACCCGTCCCCCGCCAGCCGGACGTTTTCCAGAGGGCTGTGCACAGCCTGTGGATCTCCTGTGGAGCCCGTGGGGAGAACGCGCGGACGCCATGCTGTGGACAACGAGGGTCGGCGCGCCACGAGGCGAGCGCCCTGTGTGGATAAACGATCGCGGGGGGCCGCGAGAGGAAGGAGGGGAGCCGAACCATGGAAGGTGTCGACCTCGGCACGGTATGGGCGCGGGCACTGGCCAACTTCCTCAACGAGAGCGTGCCCATCCAGCAGCGGACCTGGCTGTCCATGGTGCGCCCGATCGCCAGGGCCGACGACACGATCGTGCTCGGTGTCCCCAATGACTTCCTCAAGGATCTGATCGAGGGCAAACTGCGGCCACTCGTCGCGCATGCGCTGTCCCAGGAGCTCGGCCGGCCCATGCGGCTGGCCGTGATGATCGACACGACGGCGCCGGACCGCTCGATGTCCGAGCCTCATCCCCAGCCTGTGAATCCCGGTTATCCCCAGGGCCCGGACGGCGCACAGGGTTATGCACAGCCTGCTCCGCCCCAGCACTATCAGCCTTCCGAGGCGCCGCCGTTCTACTCTCCACAGGCTGAGCAGTCTCAGGTGTCCACCGAATATCCACAGCGGCCGTTCACTTATGAACAGGCTCTGCCGTACCAGCCGCCGGTGGAGGTCGTGTCCTCGCCGCAGCCGCCGGCTTCGGCGCCGCCTCAGCCGCAGCCGCCGCAGAACCGGTGGGACGCCAAGGGCGGGAAGCCGAGCGAGCCCGCGAGACTGAACCAGAAGTACACCTTTGAGACCTTTGTCATCGGGTCGAGCAACCGGTTCGCGCACGCGGCGGCGGTGGCGGTGGCCGAGGCTCCGGCGAAGGCGTACAACCCGCTGTTCATCTACGGTGACTCGGGGCTGGGCAAGACGCACCTTCTTCATGCGATCGGGCACTACGCGCAGAGCCTGTACGACGGGGCGCGGGTGCGTTATGTGAGCTCCGAGGAGTTCACCAATGACTTCATCAACAGCATCCGCGACCACAAGGCCGACAGCTTTCGCGGCCGCTACCGGGCGATCGACATCCTGCTTGTGGACGACATCCAGTTCCTGGAGGGCAAGGAGCAGACGCAGGAGGAGTTCTTCCACACCTTCAACACCCTGCACAACGCCAACAAGCAGATCGTCATCTCCAGCGACCGGGCGCCCAAGCAGCTGATCACGCTGGAGGACCGGCTGCGCAACCGGTTCGAGTGGGGCCTGATCACCGACGTCCAGCCGCCCGAGCTGGAGACCCGCATCGCCATCCTCAGGAAGAAGGCGATCCAGGAGGGCCTGGCCGCGCCGCCCGAGGTACTGGAGTACATCGCCAGCCGGATCTCCACCAACATCCGCGAGCTCGAGGGCGCGCTGATCAGGGTGACCGCGTTCGCCAGCCTCAACCGGCAGTCGGTGGACCTGCAGCTCGCCGAGGTGGTACTGAAGGACCTGATCACGTCCGACTCCGGGTCGGAGATCACCATCGCCACGATCATGGCGAAGACCGCCGAGTACTTCGGCATCTCGATCGACGACCTGTGCGGCAGCTCTCGCAGCCGGGCGCTCGTCAACGCCAGGCAGATCGCCATGTACCTGGCCCGGGAGCTGACCGACCTGTCGCTCCCCAAGATCGGTCAGCAGTTCGGCGGCCGTGACCACACCACCGTCATGCACGCCGAGCGCAAGATCCGCTCGCTCATCGCGGAGCGCAGATCGATGTACAACCAGGTCAACGAGCTGACAATGCGTATCAAACAGACCTCCCGCAGTGCATGAGATCTGTACACAGGCTGTGGATAACTCTGTGGACCCAGCTCGAAGGCCGTTTCTGCGGCGATCTGAAGATCAAAAACCGCGAACGCCGCCCACATGGCCTGGGGACAAAGGTGGGGACAACCTGAGGAGAACCTGGGGACTACTCGTGGACAACCTGTGCACGGCCTGTGCACGGCGCCCGAGGGGGGTCACAAAACGGACCCGTACCCCGTGGATAACCGGTGGAAACCCGGTGGATGAACGGTGGATGAAGGCACCTTGATCTGGGGACGGCCTGTGGGCAACGCAACTTCTTCCACAGGCGCCGCAGTTACCCCCAGGCGTCACCCACACCCCACGTGGACAAAAACTGGGGGGTTGAGCTGCGGAAACGCGTGTTGTCCACAGTATCCACACCCCCTAGTGTGATGACCTCTCTTATCTCTAACTAGAAATTCAAAGACCCATAGAGGGGTTCTCCCGGAACTCAGGTGCGGGAGAGTGAAGACTGACAAGCAGCGACGACCACCCTGGAGGCTGATCCCCGTGATGTTCCGGATCGAGCGAGACGTGCTCGCTGAGGCGGTGGCCTGGACGGCACGCAGCCTTCCGGCCCGCCCGTCGGTGCCCGTCCTGGCGGGCATGCGCCTCGAGGTCACCGAGGATCAGCGACTGAAGCTGTCCGGCTTCGACTACGAGGTCTCCGCCGAGGTCACCCTCGAACTGCAGACCGGCGAGGCCGGAGTCGTGCTCGTCTCCGGCAAGCTGCTCGCCGAGATCACCCGCGCGCTTCCCGCACAGCCTGTGGACTTCGTCGTCGAGGGCGCCAAGGCCGTGGTCACCTGTGGCAGCGCGCGATTCACCCTGCTGACCATGCCGGTGGAGGACTACCCGTCGCTGCCGACCATGCCGCCGGCCGCGGGCCGGGTCGGCAGCGACGTGTTCGCCTCGGCGGTCGGCCAGGTCGCCGTCGCCGCGGGCCGGGACGACACGCTGCCGATGCTCACCGGCGTGCGGATGGAGATCGAGGGCGACACCGTGACCCTCGCCGCCACCGACCGCTACCGCCTGGCCGTACGCGAGCTGAAGTGGCAGCCGGGTGAGCCTGACTTCGCGGCGATCGCGATGATCCCCGGCAAGACGCTCGCCGACACCGCCAAGGCGCTCGGCACCACCGGCGCCGAGGTGGAGATCGCGCTCAGCGCCGCGGGCGGGACGGGCGAGGGCATGATCGGGTTCTCCAGTGCGGGCCGCCGTACCACGACGCGCCTGCTCGACCCCGAGTTCCCCAAGTACCGCTCGCTGCTGCCGACCGAGTTCTCCGCCCGCGCGGACCTGGCCACGGGCCCGTTCGTCGAGGCGGTCAAGCGCGTCGCGCTGGTCGCCGAGCGCAACACACCGGTGCGGATGGCGTTCAGGGGCGGCGAGGTCGTGCTGGAGGCCGGCAGCGGCGACGAGGCGCAGGCGGTCGAGGTGCTGCCGGTGGAGTTCGACGGCGACGACATCAACATCGCCTTCAACCACCAGTTCCTGCTGGAGGGCCTGGGCGCGATCGACTCCGACGTCGCCCGCCTGCAGATGACCACCTCGACGAAACCCGCCATCCTCACCGGCGGCAAGCCTGTGGACGACGGGGGCACTCCCGACTACCGTTACCTGATCATGCCCATCCGGCTGTCGAGCTGATCGGTCCATCGGGGAAGATGGAACCCTGACAAGGGGGTAGTCAACATGCAGATCGGCATGGTCGGGCTCGGCAAAATGGGCGGAAACATGGCGGAGCGGCTGCGCCGCGGCGGCCATGACGTGGTCGGGTACGACCGCGATCCGGCCATCAGCGACGTCTCCAGCCTGAAAGAGCTCGTGGAGCGGCTCCAGACGCCTCGTACGGTGTGGGTGATGGTTCCGGCGGGTGATCCGACCCAGAAGACCGTGAACGAGCTGGGCGAGCTGCTCAGCCCCGGCGACCTCGTGATCGACGGCGGCAACTCGCACTATGTGGACGACCAGCGCCACGCCAAGGAGCTCGCGGCCCGCGAGATCGGTTTCGTGGACTGCGGCGTCAGCGGCGGCGTCTGGGGGCTGGAGAACGGCTACGCGCTGATGTGCGGCGGCGACGAGAAGCTCGTCCAGCGCGTCATGCCGATCTTCGAGACGCTCAAGCCCGAAGGCGAGGACGGGTTCGTCCACGCCGGCGAGGCCGGCGCCGGACACTTCGCGAAGATGGTCCACAACGGCATCGAGTACGGCATGATGCAGGCCTTCGCCGAGGGCTGGGAACTGCTCGAGGCCTCCGACATCGTCAAGGACGTGCGCGGCTCGTTCAGCAGCTGGCGCACCGGCACGGTGATCCGCTCCTGGCTGCTGGACCTGATGGTGCGGGCACTCGACGACGACGAGCACCTCGAGGCGCTCCGCGGTTACGCACAGGACTCCGGCGAGGGCAGGTGGACCGTGCAGGCGGCGGTGGACCACGCCGTCCCGCTGCCGGTCATCACCGCCGCGCTGTACGCCAGGTTCGCCTCCCGCCAGGACGACTCCCCCGCGATGAAGGTCGTCGCGGCGCTGCGCAACCAGTTCGGCGGGCACGCGGTCACCTCGACCGAGGGCTCGACCGGCAAGGGGGCCGACTCCCCCGGCGCCGACGTGGCGCCGCCGCGCGAGGCCGAGTGAGACGCCGGTTGTCCACAGGTGTCGGTCAGTGGCCCCAGTGATGTGCGTGGGCCACTAACCTTCGTGGAGTGCATGTCGCCCATCTGTCGCTGACCGACTTCCGGTCCTACGCCGCCGTCGAGCTCGGCCTCGAGCCGGGCGTGACGGCGTTCGTCGGACCGAACGGCCAGGGCAAGACCAACCTGGTCGAGGCGATGGGCTATGTCGCGACCCACTCCAGCCACCGGGTGGCCAACGACGCTCCGCTGGTGCGTCAGGGGGCGACGCGGGCGATCGTGCGCTGCGCCGTCCAGCGCGACGACCGGCGGGCGCTGGTCGAGCTGGAGATCAACCCGGGGCGGGCCAACCGGGCGCGGCTCAACCGCTCCCCCGTGTCCAGGCCGCGTGACGTCATCGGCCTGCTGCGCACGGTGCTGTTCGCGCCTGAGGACCTCGCGCTGGTGAAGGGCGATCCGTCGGAGCGGCGGCGGCTGCTCGACGACCTGCTGGTGGCTCGCGCCCCCCGGTTCGCGGGCGTGCGGGCCGACTACGACCGGGTGCTCAAGCAGCGCAGCGCCCTGCTGCGTACCGCGGCCCAGGCGCGGCGCGGCGGCGGCCGAGGGGCGCGCAGGGCCGAGAGCGAGGCCGCCTTCGCGGCGGCGGGCGCCGGAGACGTGCTGAGCACCCTCGAGGTGTGGGACGCCCACCTCGCCAGGCATGGCGCGGAGCTCCTCCAGGCCAGGCTCGAACTCGTCGAAGCGCTGCGCCCGCTGGTCGCCAGCGCGTACGCTTCACTGGCCCCGACGAGCGCCCCCGCCGAGCTGGCCTATCGCAGCACGTTGTCCACAGGTGGGGACGGCGCGGAGGACGAAGAGGCCGGTGGGAGCGGATCTTCCGGCGTTCAGGCGTTTTCCACAGACCTGGGGAAAACCTTGGAAGCGCGGCTCCGCGAGCGCCTGCTGGAGGTGCGCCAGGCGGAGATCGAACGGGGTGTGACACTGGTCGGCCCGCACCGCGACGACCTCATCCTCGGCCTCGGCGATTTGCCCGCCCGCGGCTACGCCAGCCACGGCGAGTCGTGGTCGTTCGCGCTGGCGCTGCGGCTGGCCGCCTACGACCTGCTCAGGGCCGACGGCGGCGATCCGGTGCTGATCCTCGACGACGTCTTCGCCGAGCTCGACACCCAGCGCAGGCGCCGCCTCGCCGAGATCGTCGCCCCCGCCGAGCAGGTGCTCATCACCGCCGCGGTCCCCGACGACGTGCCGAAGGAACTGGCCGGAGCGCGGTTCGACGTCGCGGGCGGGAGCGTGAGCCGTGTCTGTTGACGACAACCCGACCGCCAGGGGCGCGGCCATGGCGCGGGAGAAACTCGCGCAGGCCAAGGCGGACGCCGCCAAACGCGGCCAGCTCCCGCGCAGCGAGCCGCGCCGCAGGGCGGCGGGCCCCAGGCGCGACGCCGGAGATCCCCAGCTTTTCGGACGAGCCATCATGGATCTGCTGGCCACCAGGGGGTGGGAGCGCTCGGCCGCGGTCGGCGGGGTGTTCGGCCGCTGGCCGGAGATCGTCGGCGGCGACCTCGCCGCGCACACCCGGCCGGAGAGTTTCGAGGACGGGGAGGTCCTCATCTCGGCCGATTCGACCGCGTGGGCGACCCAGGTGCGGTTGCTCGCCCGCACGCTCATCCGCCGGCTCAACGAGGAGCTGGGCGACGGGACGGTCAAGAAAGTCAAGGTCAGAGGCCCGCAGAACGGGCCGCGGCATACCGGAGGGCTGCGCGTCACCGGAAGCAGAGGGCCTGGGGACACCTACGGCTAGCCATACGGCACGAAAATCGATCAGAGAGCGCCAGAGACGATGAGCCTCGTTCTCGTGGGGGGGCCTTTGAACGGGGGGAAAACGAGCGACAGGCCATCACAGGCGCGTTCAATGCCCCCTTGGGCTCTCGGAACCGGTAGAATGAAAGCGGATTCCGGACACGTCCGTTTGCGTGTCACCCCCGGCACGTAAGCCGACTCCCCTGGGTGACCATCGCATCGGGGCACTCACGACGGTGACGGGCACGGCAGGGGCAGCTGGCAAGTGTCGCCTCCCCCGCCGCGTGTCCGCGGCAGGAGGATTTCGCACTTGTCCTACGACGCTAGCTCAATCACCGTACTCGAAGGGCTTGAGGCGGTTCGCAAGCGCCCGGGTATGTATATCGGCTCGACCGGTGAGCGCGGTCTGCACCATCTCGTCTACGAGATCGTCGACAACGCGGTCGACGAGGCCCTCGCGGGTCACAACGACCGCATCGACGTCACACTGCTCGCCGACGGCGGCGTCCGCGTCGTCGACCACGGCCGAGGCATCCCTGTCGGCATGCACCCCGTCGAGAAGCGCCCCGCCATCGAGCTGGTCTTCACGACGCTGCACGCGGGCGGCAAGTTCGACGGCAAGTCCTACGCCGTCTCCGGCGGCCTGCACGGCGTCGGCGCCTCCGTGGTCAACGCGCTGTCGCGCAGGCTGGACGTCGAGGTCCGCCGCGACGGCCACGTCTGGCGGCAGTCCTACGACACGGCCAAGCCCACCGGGCCGCTGCAGCAGGGCGAGGCGACCGACGAGACCGGCTCCACCATCGCCTTCTGGCCCGACGACACGATCTTCGAGACCGTGCAGTGGAGCTTCGAGACGCTCTCCCGCCGGTTCCAGGAGATGGCCTTCCTCAACAAGGGCCTGACCATCACCCTGACCGACGAGCGGCCCGACCACATCAACGGCGAGCCCGTCGTCGTGACCTACTGCTACCAGGGCGGTCTGGCCGACTTCGTCACCCACCTCAACTCCAAGAAGGAGCCGGCGCACGCGTCGGTCATCGACTTCGAGGAGCACGGTGACGGCATCTCGGTCGAGATCGCGATGCAGTGGAACAACTCCTACTCGGAGTCGGTCTACACCTTCGCCAACACGATCAACACCGCCGAGGGTGGCACCCACGAGGAGGGCTTTCGCGCGGCGCTGACCTCGATCGTCAACCGCTACGCGCGCGAGCAGAAGTTCCTCAAGGAGGGCAAGGACGACAACCTCGCCGGTGAGGACGTCCGCGAGGGCCTGACCGCGATCATCTCGATCAAGCTGGCCGACCCGCAGTTCGAGGGCCAGACCAAGACGAAGCTGGGCAACACCGAGGCCAAGTCGTTCGTGCAGAAGGCCTGTAACGACCACCTGCGCGACTGGTTCGAGCGCAACCCCGGCGAGGCCAAGGACATCATCAACAAGTCCCTGCAGGCCTCCAGGGCCCGTATGGCGGCCCGCCAGGCGCGCGACCTGACCCGGCGCAAGTCGCTGCTGGAGTCCGGCAGCGGCCTGCCCGGCAAGCTGGCCGACTGCCAGTGGAACGAGCCGGACAAGTGCGAGCTGTTCATCGTCGAGGGAAACTCGGCCGGCGGCTCGGCCAAGGGCGGCCGTGACTCGCGCTTCCAGGCGATCCTGCCGATCCGCGGCAAGATCCTCAACGTGGAGAAGGCGCGGATCGACAAGGTCCTGCAGAACATCGAGGTCCAGTCGCTGATCACCGCGATGGGCACCGGTGTGCACGACGAGTTCGACATCAGCAAGCTGCGCTACAACAAGCTGATCCTGATGGCCGACGCCGACGTCGACGGGCAGCACATCACCACGCTGCTGCTGACGCTGCTGTTCAGGTTCATGCGCCCGCTGATCGAAGGCGGCCACGTCTACCTGTCGCAGCCCCCGCTCTACAAGATCAAGTGGGATCGCAAGGGTGAGGACGCGTCCTACGCCTACTCCGACCGCGAGCGTGACGCGGTCATCGAGGACGGCATCGCCCGCGGCAAGCGCGACCCGCGCGCGCACGACGGCGTCCAGCGGTTCAAGGGTCTCGGCGAGATGAACGCCAACCAGCTCTGGGAGACCACGATGAACCCCGCGTCGCGCATCCTGCTACAGGCCACGCTCGACGACGCCGCCCAGGCCGACGAGATGTTCAGCGTGCTCATGGGCGAGGACGTCGAGGCACGTCGGTCGTTCATCATCCGCAATGCACGAGATGTCCGCTTCCTGGACGTGTAGCGACAGCCGTACCGAGAAAAAGGATCTTTACACGTGACGGAAGTGAACACTCCGCCCCCGGCCGCGGATCGCATCGAACCGGTTGACATTCAGACCGAGATGCAGCGCAGCTACATGGACTACGCGATGTCGGTCATCGTGGCCCGTGCGCTGCCCGACGTCCGCGACGGGCTCAAGCCCGTGCACCGGCGGGTGCTGTACGCGATGTACGACGGCGGCTACCGCCCCGACCGCGGCTACTTCAAGTGCTCGCGCGTCGTCGGTGACGTCATGGGCTCCTACCACCCCCACGGCGACACCTCGATCTACGACGCCCTGGTACGGCTGGCGCAGCACTGGTCGCTGCGTCACCCGCTGGTCGACGGGCAGGGCAACTTCGGCTCCCCGGGCAACGACGCCCCCGCGGCGATGCGGTACACCGAGTGCAAGCTCGCGCCCATCGCCATGGAGATGCTGCGGGACATCGACAAGGACACCGTCGACTTCCAGCCCAACTACGACGGGCGCTCGCAGGAGCCGGTCGTGCTGCCCGCCAGGTTCCCGAACCTGCTGGTCAACGGCGCCGGCGGGATCGCGGTCGGGATGGCCACCAACATCCCGCCGCACAACCTGCGCGAGGTCGCCGCGGCGGTCAAGTGGGCGCTGGAGAACCCGGAAGCCTCCGACGAGGAGCTGCTGGAGACGGCGATCGGCCTGGTGAAGGGCCCCGACTTCCCCACCAAGGCGCTGATCGTCGGTCGCCGGGGCATCGAGGACGCCTACCGCACCGGCCGCGGCTCGATCACCATGCGGGCCGTCGTCGAGGTGGAGGAGGACAACAAGGGCCGCCACGCCCTCGTCGTCACCGAACTCCCCTACCAGGTCAACCCGGACAACCTCGCCCTGAAGATCGCCGACCTGGTGAAGCAGGGCAAGGTCACCGGCATCGCCGACGTCCGCGACGAGTCGTCCTCGCGGGTCGGCCAGCGCCTGGTGATCGTGCTCAAGCGCGACGCGGTCGCCAAGGTCGTGCTGAACAACCTGTACAAGCACACCCAGCTCCAGGACACCTTCGGCGCCAACATGCTGGCCCTGGTCGACGGGGTGCCGCGCACGCTGCGCCTCGACCAGTTCATCACGCACTACGTGGCGCACCAGATCGAGGTCATCGTCCGCAGGACGCGCTACCTGCTGCGCAAGGCCGAAGAGCGGGCGCACATCCTGCTCGCGCTGCTCAAGGCCCTCGACCGGATGGACGAGGTCATCGCCCTCATCCGGCGTTCGCCCTCGGCGGCGGAGGCGCAGGGCGGCCTGATGGCGCTGCTGGACATCGACGAGATCCAGGCGCAGGCCATCCTCGACATGCAGCTGCGCAAGCTCGCCGCCCTGGAGCGCCAGGCGATCCAGGACGAGTACGACACGCTCATGGCGGCCATCGCCGACTACCAGGACATCCTGGCGTCCGAGGCGCGCCAGCGGCAGATCGTCGGCGACGAGCTGGCCGAGGTCGCGGCCAAGTTCGGCGAGGACCGGCGTACCGAGGTCGTCGCCTACGACGGCGACATGTCGATCGAGGACCTGATCGCCGAGGAGGAGATGGTCGTCACCATCACCCGCGGCGGCTACGCCAAGCGAACCAGGACAGATCTTTACCGGGCGCAGAAGCGCGGCGGCAAGGGTGTGCGGGGGGCGCAGCTGCGCCAGGACGACATCGTCGACCACTTCTTCGTCACCACGACCCACCACTGGCTGCTGTTCTTCACCAACAAGGGCAGGGTCTACCGGGTCAAGGCGTACGAACTGCCCGACTCGGGCCGGGACGCGCGCGGCATGCACCTGGCGAACCTGCTCGCCATGCAGCCCGACGAAACCGTCATGGAAGTGCTCGACCTGCGCGACTACGACGTGGCGCCGTACCTGGTGCTGGCCACGCGCAGTGGCCTGGTGAAGAAGACCATGCTGTCGGAGTACAACTCGCCGCGCTCGGGTGGTCTGATCGCCATCAACCTGCGCGAGGACGACGAGGTCATCGGCGCCCGGCTGGTGTCCGAGACCGACGACCTGCTGCTGGTCTCGCGCGGCGCCCAGTCCATCCGGTTCACCGCCTCCGACGAGTCGCTGCGTCCCATGGGCCGGGCGACCAGCGGTGTCATCGGCATGAGATTCCTAGAGGGTGACGAACTTCTGGCGATGAATCGGCTCGCCGATGGCCAGGACGTGCTTATCGCCACCGAGGGTGGGTACGCAAAACGGACGCCCGTTGAGCAGTATCCGCTTCAAGGTCGTGGCGGCAAGGGCGTACTGACTGCGAAGATCGTCAGCGCCCGTGGCAAGCTGGTCGGAGCCGTCATGGTGAACCCTGAGGACGAGGTCTTCGCGATCACGTCCGCCGGAGGGGTGATCCGTACGAGCGCCGGGGAGATCAAGCAGTCCGGCCGTCAGACCATGGGAGTTCGCTTGATGAATCTCGCCGAAGGCGACAGCGTGGTGGCCCTCGCCCGAAACGCCGACTCGTTGGAGACTGCGGTGGAGAACGAGGAAGACGGGGGAGGAGAGTAGGCCATGAGCGCCCAGGGTGGTCCCGCCAAGGCAACGCCGACTCGGGAGAACGGGCAACAGCCGAAGAATTCCGCTGAGTCGGAGATCTTCAACGAGACCAAGCCCACAGGGGCACCGGCGGAGCAGCGTGAGGAGAACGAGACGGTCCGTATCCGTCCCTCGCTCACCTCCGAGGCCCCGCCGCCGCCTCCGATGGTGGAGCTACAGAAGAAGAAGTCCGCCACCGCTGGTGGAGCACGCCTCCCCCGCAAGGCCCACCTGGTCCTGCGGCGGATAGAGCCCTGGTCGGCGATGAAGTTCAGCTTCGTGGTCTCCCTGGTGTGCTTCGTGGTGCTGTTCGTCGCGGTCGCCGTGCTGTACGGCGTGCTGTCGGCGCTGGGGGTCTTCGAGTCGATCGTGCAGACGGTCAACCAGCTCACCCAGGCGGACGGGCAGAACACCAGCAGCTTCGACGTGTCGTCGTGGTTCGAGCCCGTACGGATCCTCGGGTACACGGCGCTGATCGGGGCGGTCAACGTCGTCCTGATCACCGCGCTGTCGACGCTGGGGGCGGTCATCTACAACATCGCCTCCGACCTGGTCGGCGGCGTCGAGGTGACCTTCAGCGAAGCCGAGTGACGCTCCTTCGCGCCGCGCTCTTCCTGAAGAGCGCGGCGCGAGCAGCGGGCGAGAGGCGGTAAGCTTTTCCCCGTACGAACAACCGGTTCGCGTCGCTACCGGCGATGCGATACGGTTCTTTGTGCGCGGGGCTATAGCTCAGACGGTTAGAGCGCTTCCCTGATAAGGAAGAGGTCCCAGGTTCAAGTCCTGGTAGCCCCACCCAGCTCAGAGGCCATTTCCCGGTAAGGGAAATGGCCTTGTTGATTTTCTGAGTGTCTCGGCGGCGGGCTCAGCCTCG
Organism: Nonomuraea sp. NPDC046570; assembly: GCF_040645915.1. Taxonomy (NCBI): domain Bacteria; kingdom Bacillati; phylum Actinomycetota; class Actinomycetes; order Streptosporangiales; family Streptosporangiaceae; genus Nonomuraea; species Nonomuraea sp. NPDC046570. Next base: position 203,745 of record NZ_JBEYZF010000010.1, read on the forward strand.
TAGCAGTGGTAGGCCCGGGTGTTTGACCTTGGCCTTCATGAGGCTGGGGGCGCCGTTGCCGCCGATGTTGACGAAGTAGAGTGCCTTGCCGTCGAAGGCCAGGCTGGCTGGGCCGTCCAGTTTGTCGGCCAGGACTTCGACGTGGCCGTCGGTGCGGATGATGCTGAGGGTGTTGCCGGAGTAGCTCGGCACGTACAGTTGCCCGCGCACGTCGAAGGCCACCCCGTCGGCGCCGGCCAGCTTGGTGTCCTTGACGTGGACGGCGGGCGTGCCTGCCCGGCCGCCCTTGCCGTACGGGATTCGGACGATCTGTGCCTGGTCGGAGACGGCGACGTAGAAGGCGCCCGAGCGCCAGGCGATGCCGTTCGCGCCGACGCCGTCGGCTCCGGGGTCGAGCAGCGGTGACTTCACCCAGACCGTGGCCTTGCCGCCGGCCACACGGTAGATCGCGCCGTGTGCGGAGTCGGTGACGTACAGGGCGCCGTCGGGGCCGAAGGCGAGGGCGTTGGCGAAGCCGATCGGCAGGGCGGCGTGGAGCTTGGCGTCGCCCCACGGGGTGATCCGCCAGACGCCGTTTGTGGCGGCCTCGCCCGAGTTGAGCAGGGCGTAGACGGTGCCGCGTCGGTCGGTGACCAGGCCGTTCAGCCTGCCTTCGCCGACGGGCAGGGCGGCCAGCAGGCTGTCGGTGCCTGTGGCGTCGACCTTTCGGATCTCGCCCTTGAACAGCAGTCCGACGTAGACCTCGGCGTTCGGGCCGACGGTGACGCCCTCGGCGAGGTCGGCGTAGGGCTGGACGATGACCGGGCGGAGGGCGGCGGCATGAGCGGGCGTGGCGACCAGCGCTAAGAGCGCGATCGAGATGAGAAGGAGGGGGATGCGCTTCATGGAGAGGACCATGTCATGGCAAGATCGCCATGACGTCACCGATTCTTCCGCGAATCGTCACGTATGAAATACGATGACGGCCTGAATGTCGAGCAGTTCTTGCTGCCAGGTATTTCCCCTAGCATGTCTGACCTGCACGTATCGCTCATGATCTAAGAGCCGCAAAGGGAAAATGGTATCCGTAGCCTTATGCGGTACGGGAATCACTTGGTAGAGATATAGCGCCGTCCCGGTCAATGTCCCGAGACGTCACCCGATGACGCGCTCCGGCGAGTCCAGCCACACCTGCTGGCCTTCGGGCGTGACCGTCATCCCGAACCGGTCCCTCTTCGGGCGTCCCCACCCCACCCAGGTCAGGTACGCGTCGGCGACCTCCTCCCACAGCCGCCTCGGCCCGTAGGTGAGTACCTCGAACTCCCGTCGGCCAGGCTGGTAGGTGACGGTCGCCCACGATCCGCCGCCGTCCCACACTCGCAACTCCAGGCCGCCGTCTTCCTCGCCGGTGCCGCTCACCACGCCCGGGACGAGGGCCGCGATCGCGAGGTCGGCGCCGTAGTCGTCCCAGAGAAGGTCACGCGGATCGATCAGCGTCGCCGTCGAATCGGGAACGGTGCCCGTGCGGGCAGGGATCGGGTGGCGTTGGGCGCGCATCATCATGTAGCCGGCCGACCTGACCATCCGGCCCACCGCGCGGTCTCGACCCACCGTCAGCCGCAGCAGGTGGCCGAACTCCCAGCCGGGTGACCACGGGGTCACGATGACGCCTCCCGGCCGGGTCTGCTCAACCCACGCCCATGGGACCGTCTGGACACCGAACGTCGCGTGGACCCGATCGTAGGGCGCGTTCCGCGCGTGGCCGTACGCGCCGTCACCCACGACCAGGTCGGGCCGGTACCCGGCGGCGGCGAGGTTCTTGGCCGCCTGCTCGGCGACGGCCTGATCCACCTCGACGGAGGTGACGTTCGCGTCCCCTACCCGGGCCGATAGGAGGGCCGCGGTCCATCCGGTGCCGGTGCCGACGTCCAGCACTCGCTGCCCGTCGCGCGGGTGCAGGTGCCCGAGGTTGGCGAACACCGCGCCGGGCGAGGACAGGGACGACGTCCACGAGCCCTCCCCGGTCGCCGGGTCGCCGGCGCCGTCGTCGGCCTGGGTGATGACGGAGGCGTCGGCGTAGACGCTCTCCCACCACGCGGCCGGGTCGCTGTCGCGGTCGATCGGGTACCCGGCGCGGCTGCCGTCGTCGGGTATCGCCCACCCGCGCGCCGGAGCGAACAGGTGCCGGGGAGCGGCGTCGTACGCCTCCCGCCAGACACGCGGCAGCTCACCCTCCTCTTCGAGCCGACCGGCCAGGCGCCCGCGCAGCTCGGCCTCGGTCACTTCTTCCCGCCGCCGCCCTTGCCGCCGGTCGGCTTCTCCTCTTTGGGGATCTGGCGGCCGGTTTGCACGCCATCCCCTTGAATCTGCTCCTGGTCCTTGTCCCTGTGCTTGCCCATGCTGATCCCCCTCGCCGCGATTACTGCTTAGCGTGACTGTACGGCTACATATTGGGGGGTCGAGGGTCGCTAATGGGATCGATGATGTTGGACTACTGGCGCGGCACTCCCCCAGCGTGATCTTGTGGCTGGCCGACAAGCCCTATCAGATGGCGCCGCGTTCTAGAGCTGACAAGCCCCATCGTCGGCTGGCGTCACAAACACATCCAGCAGTAGAGCATCTGATGGCTTTCCTTGGCGCGGCGGGCCAACCCGACAAAGTCCGTGACCAGGGACAACATGTAGTCGATGTCAACCGACGTGAAGTGCGAGAAGTGTTCGATCTCGGCCCAACGCTCCGCAATCGCGGGTAGGCGGGAATCATCGGCACCGGCCAGCACGTCACGCACGTTCACGGGCAGTTCGTCGATACCCGGACCGTCGAGATACGGCGAGTCCTCCGGAAGGGCGTCCCACTCCTCATCGCTCTTCGGGGCGCCTTCCGGTGGCGGATACAGCGTCACGGTGTCGACCAGGTCTATGGAGAAAGTGACGTCGCTGACAAGCGCCACAAGCTGGCCAAGGACCAAGCCGGGGTCGATCCACTTGGTATCCACGGCGTCGAAGACGGGACCACCGGGAAGGGGCTTCCCGGTGCGCGATCGTCTTGGATGGGCAATAGCGACATCGCGATTCTCGGCTCGGTAGTACTCAAAAATGACGCCCGAGTGAGTGCTCCTCTACGGAATTAACCGAAAGGCTACTCCGTCACGCGCGGCGGATGATCTTGCGGGAGGGAAGGTCCAGGGCCAGCCAGACGACCACGGTGATGGTGAGGACGGCGGCGGGAGCGAGCCAGTGGGGACCCGCGGGCCACGGACGGGCGAGGAAGCCGATGCTCAGCAGGGTCAGCGGGATGGCGGACAGCAGGAGGCCCGCTCCGGCGGCAGCGGCGGCGATGACCAGGGCTTCCCAGCGGATCATGGTGCGGAGTTGGCGCGGAGTCGCGCCCAGGTGGCGCAGGGCGGTCAGTTCGGCGGCCCTTCCGCTGGTGGTGGCCACCAGGCGGTTGGTGACCGAGACCAGCACATAGCCCAGGAGTACGGCGAGGACCGCCAGGTTCACCCAGATCTGTGCGGAGGCTTCGCTCAACTGGGGAGCGGCCGCGTCGGCGGACAGTACGGTGCCCGGCCACTGCTTCAGGACCACGGGGAGCGAGGACGGGCCGGGGGCGTGCCGTACCAGGATGGTGGAGTTCAGGCCGGTGGTGGTGTGGCCGGCGGCGAGGTCGTGGGAGAGGACGAGTGGGCCGAAGCCGAGGGCGCGGGTGTAGGTGGCCACCACGCGGGCCCGTACCCGGGTGCCGTCGCCCAGGGTGAGGTCGCGGTGTTCGCCGACCTTTCCGGCGAGTTCGTCGACTGCGATCGTGTCGCCCTTGAGCGCGGCCAGGCTGCCTCGCACGATGCCCAGGTCCACCAGCCCTTCGGCGTCGGGGCCGAGCACCATGGCGGCCCTGGGGACGAGTCGGCGGGAGTCGTCGCCGACGGCCAGGGAGCGGGTCAGCACGGTGGTGGTGGTGAACGCGGTGGCCGCGGTCACGCCGGGCGCGGCGCGTACGTCGGAGATCAGGCCGTGCGGGATGCCGCCGAGGACGGGGGCGGTGATCGCGGCGTCGGCGCGGATGCCCTGGGCGGCCTCGTCACCGGTGGCTTTCGCGATCGTGGTCTGGGTCAGGACGACGCTGAGCGCGAGGGTGACGACCATGCCGAGCGCGGCGATGGCGCCCGCGGTCCTGAGCGCGTAGCCGTGGGTGTTGCTCACCGCGAGCCAGGTGGGCGCGGACAGGCCGGCGGGAAGCCGTCTGGCGAGCAGGCCCGTCGCCCGCTGGACCAGCCAGGGTCCGGCCAGGGCGAGTCCGATGACGGCCACGAGCGCCGCGGTCGCCGGGCCCACCGCCGCGATCTCGGTGCGGATCACCAGGGGGAACGCGGAGAGCACGACCGAGGCCAGCATGAGCAGCAGTCCGCTGGTCGTGCGGGTGGGAGAGGGGGTGCGCGGCTCGCTGTGCGACTCCGCGACGGCGGACACCGCCGACATCCGCGAGGCGCGGAAGGACGCGCCCCAGGCCGAGATCCTGACCACGGCGAGTAGCAGCAGCGCGGCGGCCAGGGCGGGCAGTGGGCTGTAGGAGAGCGGGAGGTCGCCGGGCAGCATACCGACCGACACCAGCAGGTCACCGAACCTGGCGGCCAGGTAGTAGCCCAGCGCGGCTCCGGGGATGATCGCGGCCAGCGCGGCCACGGTGCCCTGTGCGGCGACCAGCTTCCGTACCTGGCGCGGGGTGGCGCCGGCCGCGCGCAGCAGGGCCAGGTCGCGGCGCTGCTTGTTGATCGACAGGGACAGGCCCCCGGCGACCACGAAGCCGACGATCATCAGGCTGATTCCGCCGATGGAGGCGGGCAGCGCGATGAGCATGCCGCGGGCGGCTGCGGTGCCGGGGGATTCGGCGTCGCCCATGGCCCGGCCGGTGGAGATCTCGTACCGGTCGCCGAGCCGCTTGCCGAGGTCGTCGGCGAGCGTGGCGGCGGAGATGCCGGGCGCCGCGCGGAGCGCGACGAGGTCCACGGTCTTGGCGCGCGGCCCGGCGTCCCTGGCGGCGATCCTGGTCGCGGTCTCGTCGCTGAAGTAGAGGCCGGGCGCGTCGACGAGCGCGGTGACCCGGTAGTCGCCGGCCGTACCGCCCGCGACGACGCGGACCGTCTGGCCGAGGCGCGCATCCGGGGTGGTGGACGGCAGGGCGATCTCGTTGGCGGTCCTCGGCGGGGTGCCGGTCGTTTTGACGGCCCTGCCGGTTAGTGCGGCGGAGGACCAACCGTGGCCCATCGTGCCTGCCGTGGCGGGGACGACGGTGGCGGGGAAGCTGAGGTCGCCTACGGCGGTGGCGACGCCCGGCGCGGTGGCGAGCCGGCTGACCAGGGACGCGGGCACCACGGCCCGTTCGGGCAGGGCGACCGGCAGGTCCTCCTGCTGCGGGATGGACTGCCGGGCCGAGACGACGACGTCGGCTCCGGCCAGGCGCTGGGTGGTGACGCTGGAACGCAGGCCCGACTCCACGATCACGCCGGACCCGGTGAGCAGGGCCATCCCGCCGAACACGGCCAGGAACGCCACGACCAGGCCGCTGAGCCCGGCCATGGCGAGCGCTGTCCTGGTCATCTGGTCTCCTCCAGTACGGCGGTGAGCCCGGTGAGGCGCTGCGCCAGTTCGCCGGCGGTGGGGCCTGACATCAGATCGACCACCTTCCCGTCGGCCATCACGAGCGTGTCGTGGGCCCTCGCTGCGGCCGCAGGGTCGTGGGTGACCATGACGACGGTCTGGCCGAGGTCGTCGACCAGTTCCCGCAGCAGGTCCAACACCTGTGAGGCGCTGCGCAGGTCGAGTGCCCCGGTGGGCTCGTCGGCGAAGACCACGTCGGGGCGTGCGGCGAGCGCGCGGACGATCGCGGCGCGCTGCTGCTGGCCGCCCGACAACTCGGCGGGCCTGTGGTGCAGCCGCCCGCCGAGCCCGACTCGCTCGACCAGTTCGCGCAGCCAGGCGGGGTCGGGGCGGATTCCGGCCAGCCGGAGCGGCAGGGTGAGGTTGTGCTCGACGCTGACGGCGGGCAGCAGGTTGTAGGACTGGAAGACGAACCCGATGTGCTTCCTGCGCAGTTCGGTGCGCTTGGTCTCGTTGAGCCGGGTGGCGTCCACGCCACCGATGGTGACCGACCCGGAGGTGGGCGTGTCGAGCCCGGCCGCGCAGTTCAACAGCGTGCTCTTGCCCGAACCGGAAGGACCCATGACGGCGACGAACCGGCCACGCGGGAAGGCGAGTGACACGTTGTCGAGCGCTACGACGTCACCATGCTTCTTGACGACGTCGGTGAGGGTGACGACGCTCATGAGCGACGCCGCATGAAGTGGTGGGCGATGAGCGCGGCGATGCAGCCGACGGCGATGATCCCGGCGCCCATGCCCAGTGGCGTGCTCCCGCCGCCGAGGTTGTTGCCGACCATGTTGGTCGCGGCGCTCACGATGAAGACGACCCACAGCAGCGCGCGAAGCGCGGTGCCGCCGCCACGCGGTCTGGAGGTGGGCGCCGGCGGTCGGCCGGAGGGGTCGAGGCGGTAGGGATCGTTCATGTTGAGCAGCCTAAGAAGCGGCTTCACCTGCGGAAATCCCGCCAGCTACCCAAGGGGCGGTAGGGCAGGCAGGAGTGTTTCCACCGGTTGCCCGGTCCTAGGGTGGTGGGATGACCCGTGACGCCTTCGAGGCGCTTGAGCGCCTGGCAGGCGGCCTCGGCACCGCTCTGCTCGCCCTGCTGACACTCGCCTTCTGGGTTCTGGTCGGGGCGGCCTGCGTGGTGGGGGTGGGACTGCTGATGCTCCCGGCCATGCTGGCGCTGACCAGGGCGCTGGCCGAGCGGGAGCGTGCGCGGCTCAACCGCTGGGGGCTGGAGGTGGTGAGCCCCTACCCGGTGGGGGAGGCCCCGGTGGGCTGGACGGCCAGGCTGCGGGCCGCTCGTGCCGACCCGGCGACCTTTCGAGACCTGAGCTGGCTGGCCGTACACGGCACGCTGGGGCTGGTTCTCGGCCTGGTGGCGGTCATCCTACCGATGATCACGCTGCGCGAGGCGACGTTCCCGCTGTGGTGGCGGTTCCTGCCCCCCGACATGTGGGTCACCAGCTTCGGGGTTCCGGTGACCACCTGGCCCGCGATGCTGGCGGTGGCGGTGGGGGCCGTGATCATCCAGGTGATCGCCGTCCTTCTCGGTCCCCGGATGGCGCGGTGGCAGGCCAGGTCCGGGGTACGGCTGCTCGGCCCGCACCCGTCGATCGACCTGTCGCAGCGGGTCGCGAGGCTCACCGCGACCCGGGCGGGCGCGTTGCGGGCGCACGCCGCCGAACTGCGCAGGATCGAGCGGTCGTTGCACGACGGCGCGCAGAACCGGCTGGTCGCGGTGGTCGTCATGGTCGCCGCGGCCAGGCGGGCGCTGGCCCGCGACCCCGCGCTGGTGGATCTCGCGCTCGACCGCGCGCAGGGCGCCGCCGAGCAGGCGCTGTCCGAGCTGCGCGGCGTCGTACGCGGCCTTCTGCCGCCCATCCTGGAGGACCGGGGGTTGGCCGGGGCGTTGAACGCGCTGGCGGCGGGCAGCCAGGTGCCCTGCGGGCTGGCGGTGGGCGAACTCGGACAACTGCCGCTCTCGGTGGAGACGACCGCCTACTTCACCGTCGCCGAGGCGCTGACCAACGTGGGCAGGCACAGCGGCGCCCGGCGGGCCCAGGTCACTCTTAGCCGCGACCGTGACCTGCTGCGCGTCGTGGTCACCGACGACGGCAAGGGCGGAGCGGATGACGGCAGTGCCGGGACCGGGCTCGCCGGGATCCGCCGCCGGGTCGAGGCGCACGACGGCGTCGTCACGCTGTCCAGCCCGCAGGGTGGGCCGACCAGAATCGAAGTGGAGTTGCCATGCGGATCGTGATCGCCGAGGACGACGCGCTGCTGCGCGAGGGGCTCGTGCTGCTGCTCAGCGGGGAAGGGTTCGAGGTGGTGGCCGCCGCGCCCGACGCCGACGGGTTCCTGGCCGCGGTCGCCGAGCACCACCCGGACGTGGCGGTGGTGGACGTGCGGATGCCGCCCACCCATACGGACGAGGGCATCAGGGCCGCGGTGAAGGCCAAGCGGCTGCATCCGAAGCTGGCCGTACTCGTGCTGTCGGCGTATGTCGAGCAGGCGTTCGCCACCAATCTGCTCGCCGAGAGCACGCACGGGGTGGGCTACCTGCTCAAGGAGCGGGTGGGCCGGGTGGAGGAGTTCGTGGACGCGCTGCGGCGGGTGGCGGCGGGCGGGACCGCGATGGACCCCGAGGTCGTCGCCCAGTTGTTCGCCCGGCGCAGTGACCCGCTGGGGCGGCTGACCGCCAGGGAGCGCGAGGTGCTCGCGCTCATGGCCGAGGGGCTGGGCAACACCGCCATCGCCGAGCGGCTGGTGGTGAGCGACGGCGGCGTACAGAAGCACATCCGCAGCATCTTCGCCAAGCTCGACCTGGCGCCCACCGACCAGTTGGACCGCAGGGTCGCGGCGGTCCTGCACTACCTGGACGGCTGACGGGGACCTCCAAGTCAGATACCAGTGGGACACCAGTGACGCTGAGTAGCCTGTGTCATTCTTTCCGAGAAAGGCATATCTACATGAAGAGGACAGCGTTACTGCTGAGCACCATCTTGCTCAGTGGGCTGCTGGTTACTCCCCCGGCCGTCGCCGCGCCCGCCGTCAAGGTGGCGGTCGCCAAGGTCAAGGCCTCTTCCACCGCGGACTCCGGCGACTGCCCCACCACAGTGGGCTTCTCCGCGACCGTGTCGGCCAAGGGCAAGGGCACGGTCCGCTATCGCTGGGTACGCGGTGACGGCACCAAGGGATCGATCAAGAGCTTCACCGTCGGCGGGAGCCGCAAGGTCACCGTCCGCGACCGGCAGACCTTCGAGGAGTCGGTGAAGGGCTGGCAGGCCGTCGAGATCCTCGGCCGCAAGGGCCTGTCGCGCAAGGCGCACTTCAGCGTCGTCTGCGCGAGCCCGGCCAAGGTGTACGACGCCGCGCACCGGCTTCCCGCCCACGCCACCAAGCCGCTCGTGGCCGCCGCGGACGTGGACGTCACTCCCCCGGCCTACAGCGGTGCCTGCCCCACGACCGTGCGCTTCACCGGCACCATCCAGGTGTCCAGGACCCCGGCCCGCGTGGCCTACCGGTGGGTGGACAGCGCCCAGGGCGACGGGCCCGTCGAGTACCTGGACTTCCCCGCCGGAGGCCCCCGCCTCAAGCAGGTCGTCTTGCCGCTCAGCGTTGGCAGCACCACTGGCGGCTGGAAGGCCATCCGGGTGACACGGGGGCACGACTCGGGCCGCGCCACCTACCAGGTGACCTGCACCAGCACACCCACCCCCACTCCCACCCCCAGCTCCACAGGTACCCCCACCCCGGGCCCGACGGACCCGCCGCCGGCGAAGCCCGTGGCCGCCATCCCCTACCTGACTCCCGGCGACTACGAGGGCACCTGCACGGCTCCCATCGAGTACAACGCGTGGGGCACCATCCAGTTGCCCGCCGGGCCGGCCACCACCGTCACGTACCGGTGGATTCTGAACGGCTCGCCGTGGCAGGAGGAGCGGATCGACTTCACCGAGAGCGGCAGTGCTCGCTCCAGGTACGTGTTCGGCAGGTTCTCTCTGAATGACCAGCAGTCCGGCACTCACACCCTCGGCCTCATGGTGGAGGGCGGCTCCCGCGAGCCCGTCGAGCGGACGTTCGTACTCAAGTGCCTGACCGAGTCCCCGCCCGTGACCGTGGCCCTCGGCAAGATCGACCACCTCGTCAGCTACCCCGACCCTGACTGCGACGAGTCGCCGCGGGTCGCGGTGGACGTGACACTGACCCTGGACCGCGCCGGGGAGGTGGAGTACCGCTGGCTGGTGGCCGGACGCACCTTCGCGAGCAAGAGGGCCCTCGGTGCTGGGACGACCAAGATCGTGGGAGGCACGCACCTGGTGGCCACCAGCGGCATCGCCCGCTTCGAGGTGCTCAACCACAACAAGCCGGTGAAGGAGATCTCCTACACCGTGAAGTGCCTGCCCAAGTAGTCGTGGCACGCCCGTGCCCCCGCCGCCACGGCGGGGGCACCCACTTTCAGGGAAACGTCACCCGACGACCCGCCCCGGAGAATCCAGCCACACCTGCCGCCCCTCCGGCGTGACCGTCATCCCGAACCTGTCCCGCCAGGCCCAGCCGTACGGCACGGCCCGGATGCCGCACGTGACGTGGGCTCGGTCGTAGGGCACCCGCCCGGGGCAGCCGCGGCCGCGTGCCCGTGCCGATCTCCAGCACCCAGGGCCACTTCCGGGATGAACGCGTGCCGGGGCACCGCGAAACGCCCACGCAGTGGTCCTTGATGTGGGTGTGCGACCATGGGCGGCGTAGGCGACGGCGGACGAGGAAGTCGGTGTGAATCCGGCGCGGTCCCGCCACTGTGATCGGTGAGCGAACTCCGATGAAGCCACTGCCCGGGTGCGGGTGGGAAGGCCGGAGGGAGCTTTGACCCGAGAGCCAGGAGACTCACGCGGTCGCCTCCTCAGAGAAATTGGGGCGGATCTCCCCAAGAGAGGAACGGTGGTCGCCATGCCGCTCATCGGTGTGCGGTCCTTCGGGCTGCCCGCGTCGCGACCCTCTTGTGATGATCCGGCTCCTTGCCCCTCCCGCTCATCGGGTGCGACCCGTGAGTGAAAGGACCCGTTCATGACGAGCCGACGCTCGCTCGCGTTCCTCCTGTCCGTCCTGCTGGCGACGGGCTGCGGAACCAGCGCTCACACCACCACTCAGCCCACCGCGCCGTCCGCCGCGGGCTTCCCCCTCACCATGACCAACTGCGGCGTGACGACCACCTACCAGCGGCCGCCGCAGCGGGCGGTCACGCTCAACCAGCACGTCACCGAGATCATGCTCGCGCTCGGGCTGGAGAAGTCGATGGTGGCCACGGCCTACCTCGACGACCGGATCCTGCCCGAGTACGAGAACGCCTACAAGGGGATCAAGGTCCTCGCCGAGCAGTACCCCTCGTACGAGGCGCTGCTGTCGGTGGAGCCGGACTTCGTGTACGGCGGGTTCGACAGCGCCTTCGACGAGAAGGAGGGGCGCGGCCGGGCCGTACTGGCGGAGGCCGGGATCACCTCGCGGGTGAACGGTGAGGAGTGCCCGGCGGGGCCGGTGACGGCGGCCCAGGTCGAGGAGGAGGTTCGGGCGGTCGGCAGGATCTTCGGGGTGTCCGACCGGGCGGAGCGGCAGGTGGTCGCGATGCGGGGGGTGCTGGACGGGGTCAAGGCCAAGATCGGGCGGGTCGAGCCGGTCAAGGTGTTCGTGTACGACAGCGGCGACAAGACGGCCTTCACGGCGGGCGGTGCGGGCATCGGCAACGAGATGATCAAGCTGGCCGGGGGGACGAACCTGTTCGGCGACCTCGGCAAGGCCTGGGGGAACGTCTCGTTCGAGCAGGTCGCGGAGCGGGCGCCCGAGATGATCGTCATCTACGACTACGGCGACCAGTCGGTGGAGGCGAAGAAAAAGTTCCTGCTCGGCAATCCGGCGCTCAAGGACGTGCCCGCGATCAAGAACCAGCGGTTCGCGGTGTTGCCGCTGTCGTCGGCGGTGCTGGGCGTGCGGGTGCCTTCCGGGGTGGAGGCGCTGGCCCGCCAGTTGCATCCGGATCTTTTCGCGTGACCGAACGCGGGCGCGTGCCGTACACGCTGGTTCTGGTGGTGTTGTCCGTCGCGGTGGTCGTGGCGGGGACGGCGGGGGTCGCGGTTGGGTCGGTGCGGCTGCCGTTCGGGGAGGTGTGGGGCATTCTGCTGCATCGGGTGTATCCGCCGCTGGTCGAGCCGAGTTGGGCGCCGGTTCGGGAGACGATCGTGATGGATGTCCGGGTGCCCCGGATCCTGCTGTGCGGGGTGGTGGGGGCGGGGCTGTCGGTGTGCGGGATGGCGCTGCAGGCGCTGGTGCGCAACCCGCTGGCCGACCCGATGCTGCTGGGGGTGTCGTCTGGGGCGACGGTCGGCGCGGTCGTCGTGATGGTGCTGAACGTCTCGCTGCTCGGGGCGTTCTCGCTGCCGCTGGCCGCGTTCGTCGGCGCCTTCGCGGCGCTCGTGCTGGTCTACTCGCTGGCCCGCTCCGGCGGGCGGATGACCACGGTACGGCTGGTGCTGGCCGGAGTCGCCACCGCCGAGGTGCTCTCGGCGGTCGCCAGCTACCTCATCATCACCTCCAACGACCCGCACAAGGCCGACGCGGCCCTGCGCTGGATGCTGGGCGGGCTGGCCGGAACCACCTGGGACCTGCTGTGGATCCCCGCCGCGGCGGTACTGCTCGGGACCGGGGTGCTGCTCGGCGTCAGCCGTCCGCTCAACCTGCTGCTGGCCGGCGAGGAGGCCGCCGCCGCGCTGGGCCTGAACGTGCACCGCTTCCGCGGCGCGGTGTTCGTGCTGGTCGCCCTGATGATCGGCGCGATCGTCGCGGTCAGCGGGTCGATCGGGTTCGTGGGGCTGATGCTGCCGCACGTGGTACGCCTGCTGGTCGGCGCCGACCACCGCCGCGCGCTGCCCGCCGTCGCCCTGCTGGGGGCGGCCTTCCTGATCGCCGCCGATCTCGCCGCCCGCAGCGTGATCGCTCCCGAGGAGATTCCGATCGGCATCCTGACCGCCCTGGTCGGAGGTCCGTTCTTCCTCTGGCTGATGCGACGGAGGGCGGCGCGATGACGCCCGGGGCGTTGCGGGTCGACCACGTCAGCGTGGTCGTCGACGGCAGGGCGCTGGTGCAGGATGTCTGCCTGGACGTCGCCCCCGGCGAGGTCGTCGCGCTGGTCGGGCCCAACGGGGCAGGGAAGTCCACCCTGCTGCGCACCCTCTACCGGGCGTTACGGCCCACGTCGGGGCGGGTGACGCTGGACGGCGAGGACGTCTGGCGGATGACGGGCAGGCGGCTGGCGCGGCGGCTGGCCGCCGTACTGCAGGAGACGCCCGGTGAGTTCGAGCTGACCGTGTACGACGTGGTGGCCATGGGCCGTACCCCCTACAAACGGGCATTCCAGGGGGACGACGCCGACGATCGGGACATCGTCACGGGCGCCCTGGGGGACTTGGACGTCGCCGACCTCGCCCAGGCTCCGTTCGACCGGCTGTCCGGCGGGGAGAAGCAGCGCGTCCTCATCGCCCGGGCGCTCGCGCAGCGGGCCGGGACGATGGTGCTGGACGAGCCGACCAACCACCTCGACCTCCGGCACCAGCTCGACGCCCTTCGGCTGGTACGGCGGCTCGGCGTGACCGCGGTCGTCGCGCTGCACGACCTCAACCTGGCGGCGGCGTTCTGCGACCGGATCTGCGTCATGGACTCCGGCCGGCTGGTCGCGGCCGGCCCGCCCGCCCAGGTCCTCACCGCCTCCCTGCTCGCGACGGTCTACCGGGTGGACGCTGAGGTCAGCGCGCACCCTCGCACCGGCGTCCCGCAGATCAGCGTGCTGCCAGGCGGCTCGGCATGACGCCCGCCCCACCCGGAGCCGTCGCCGCCGCACTGCCGGGCCGGACCTGACCTTCCATGAGGACCGGTGGGTGACGGGGCACCGCGCAGCGGGGTTTCTTGGATGCTGGGCGGTGCCGCCGTTGCTACTTCTTGTCGTCCTTGGGGTCTTTGGCGTGGGCGCCGTTGGGCTTGGTGTCTTTGGCGCCGTCGGCCGGGCTCTTGCCGTTGGAGGAGGGGGTGAGCGGCTTGTCCTTGGGGCTGTTCGGAGCCGCGTGCTTGCCCATGATGATCTCCCTCGCCTTCGTCAACTGCTTAGCGCGACCGTACGACTACGTGGTGGAGATGGGCAAGGGGGCGTGGTCGTTCAGTCGATAACGCCTCGTCGTTGGTTGTGCGGCGTCACACTGGTGACTGCGGCCATCGCTTTCCTCCTCCGAGGTGAACTGCGCCACTCGAAGGATCACGCGATGGCCGTCTCCTGGTCACGACTGCCGGTGGCGGGCGTAGTGGCGCGAGGCTTTGGCGCGGTTGCCGCAGCCGGTCATGGAGCACCAGCGCCGGGTGCCGTTCTTGGAGACGTCGTAGAAGTGCAGGATGCACGCGGGGTTGGCGCACGGCCGGAGCCGTTCCGGGCGGTCGGCGAGTAGTCGTAGGTAGTTCTCGGCGGCGGCCCACGCGGGATACCAGGCGGCGCTGTCGATCTCGACCGTCTGGGTCGGTCCTTCCGCCGTCAGGGTCAGTCGTACGCTCCCGTGCTCGAGCACGGCGTTGAGGTTCGCGCGGCCGGTGGGGGTCTCGGGCGTGTCGACGAGTTCGGTGAGGGCGGCGCGGGCTTGGCGTACGGCGTTGAGGGTGGCGGCGTCGGCGCGCACCGGATGGTCCCGCAGTTCGGTCGCAACGGTCGGCGCGGCGAGCCAGACGGCCAGGCCGTCGGTGGACTCGAGCAGGTCCTGGCGGACGCCTTCGTGCATCCACCGGGTGTTGAGCAGGTCGATCGCGAGGGGTTCGCCGATCAGTGGCCGGGGGTCCTGAGCCGCCATGAACACCTTTCCTCGCATCCTGCCTGCTAGACCAAGCCTAACTGGTGACGGGCCCTAGATGGGTTGACACCTTCGATCCTAACCTTTAACGTCAGTTTTGGCAGTTAGAGGCAGCGCAAGCGAGGATGGGATGCGCATGAGCACGCTCCAGACCGGTCACATCGGGCTGAACGTCACGGACCTGGCCCGTTCCGTGGAGTTCTACAAGCAGGTGTTCGGCTTCGAGGTCGCGGCCGAGGGCAAGGAGGAGGGGCGCCGCTACGCGTTCCTCGGGCGCGAGGGGAAGCTGGTCGTCACGCTCTGGCAGCAGAGCTCGGCCGCCTTCCCGGCCGACCGCGCGGGTCTGCACCACCTGGCGTTCCAGGTCGACTCGATCGAGGAGGTCAAGGCCGCCGAGCGGACGCTGCGCGAGCTGGGCGCCGACTTCGCCTACGACGGCGTCGTCCCGCACGGCGAGGGCGCCGCCTCCGGCGGCATCTTCTTCGCGGACCCGGACGGTATCCGCCTGGAGATCTACGCCCCCTCCGGCGCCGAAGCCCCCGCCCCCACCGCCGGCGCTCCCACCTGCGGCTTCTTCTAGACCATGGCCACCTATCACCACGGAGAGCGCGCCGTTCAACAGCGCGCCGGGGTGGAGTCGCAGGCGGCGCACGCGCTCCGCGCCATCCGGGGGTTCGTCCCGGATGTCGCCGCCGCGTTCCTCGCCGAGCAGTCGATGATCATCGTCAGCGCGGCCGACCGGGCGGGCCGGACATGGTCCACGCTGCTCGCCGGGGAACCCGGTTTCCTGCGGGCCCCCGACCCGTGGACGCTCACCGTGGACGCCCTGCCCGCCCCCGAGGACCCGCTCGCCGAGGTCCTCGCCGGGGCGGTCAAGGTCGGCATGATCGCCATCGATTTCGCCGCCCGCCGCCGGATGCGGGTCAACGGCACCGCCGAACCTTCCGGCCGGGGGCTGCGCGTACAGCTCGACCAGGTGTTCGCCAACTGCCCCAAATACCTGCAGAAGCGGCAGTCCACCCCGATGCCGCCGGGCGCGAGGAGCGTATGCCGCGGCACCGAGCTCACCGCCGCCCAGCGGCTCGCGCTCAGCGAGGCCGACACCTTCTTCATCGGTACGGCCACGCCCGACGGCGACGCCGACGTCTCGCACCGGGGCGGCAACCCGGGCTTCGTCCAGGTGCTCTCACCCACCCACCTGAGGTGGCCCGAGTACACCGGCAACTCGATGTTCCTCACCCTGGGCAACCTCGAACTGCGGCCGTCGGCGGGCCTGCTCGTCCCGGACTGGAAGAGCGGCGGGCTGCTCCAGCTCACCGGCACCGCCCGTACCCGGGAAGATCCGCGGCTGGTGGACTTCTTCGTCGGCGAAGTCCAGGAGACCACGGGCGCGGTGCCGCTGCGCTGGACCGACCCCGACTACTCCCGCTTCAACCCGCCGATCTCCCAAAAGGAACCGTGACCGCGATCCCGCTGGCCTGACAGCTCTTGGGGGGGAATGTCCCCTTGACCGAATGTCAAAGACGTACGATCTTGCCTACCCGGAAACCCGCTTAGGGAGCCTGATATGGCCGACGACGTCAACCCTCGTCTGGAGTTAGCGGACAGGATCAAGTTCAACCAGCCGCACGCCGCGCGGATCTGGAACTACTGGATGGGTGGTAAGGACAACTACGAGGTGGATCGCGCCGCCGGGGACGCCGTCGCGGAGGTGTATCCGGAGATCGTCACGATGGCGCTGCAGTCGCGGAAGTTCCTCAACCGCGCCGTGCGCCACCTGGCCGCCGAAGCCGGGATCGACCAGTTCCTCGACATCGGCACCGGCCTGCCCACCATGCAGAACACGCACGAGATCGCGCAGGGGATCACGCCGCACGCGCGCATCGTCTATGTGGACAACGACCCGCTCGTGCTGGTGCACGCCCGCGCCCTGCTGGCCAACACCACGGCCGAGGGCGTGACCACGTACGTGGACGCCGACTACCACCAGCCGGACGCGATCATCGCCGAGGCGCGCAAGGTGCTGGACTTCGACCGGCCCGTCGCGGTCATGTTCATGGGCGTGCTCGGGTACGTCACCGACTTCGACGAGATGCGCTCCATCGTGACGCGGGTGATGGCCGAGGTTCCGGCGGGCAGCTACCTGGTGCTGTGGGACGGCACCGACACGGGTGACGCCATCAACGAGGGGGGCGAGAAGCTCGTGGAGAGCGGGGCCATCCCGTACCACCTGCGTACGCTCGACCAGCTCGGCCGGTGTTTCGAGGGGCTGGAGATGGTGGAGCCCGGCCTGGCGCCGATCACGCGCTGGCGGCCGGACGCCGAGGCCGAGCACATCGACGCCTACGGCGCGGTGGCACGCAAGCCCTGAGACCCGTGCGTGTCGGGTGGGCCGACGCCCGCCCGGCATCCGAGTGGGAAGTACGATCGTCAGATGACCGAAAGGACCGAAACCGTGCCCGGGTGGCTCGCTCCGGAAGAGTTGGAGTTGATGCGGGGGCGGATGCCGATCCTCTACATCGACGCCGTGCCGGTGCGCGTGGACGACACCGGCGTGGTGACGCATGTGGGCCTGCTGCTGCGCATCTCCTCCGACGGGACGGTCAGCCGCGCGCTGGTCTCCGGGCGGGTGCTGCACCATGAGCGGGTCCGTGACGCGTTGCTGCGCCATCTGGAGAAGGATCTCGGCCCGGTGGCGTTGCCGCACGTGCCGGTGTCCCCGCAGCCGTTCACGGTGGCCGAGTACTTCCCGACGGCGGGCGTGACGCCGTACCACGATCCGCGGCAGCACGCGGTGTCGCTCGCCTACATCGTGCCGGTCGCGGGTGACTGCCGTCCGCGTCAGGACGCGCTCGACCTCGTCTGGTTCACGCCGGAGGAGGCCGGCTCGCCGATGGTGCAGCAGGAGATGGCCAGCGGCCAGGGCGTGCTGCTGAAGCAGGCCCTCGCGTACGTCGGCCGGCTCACCTGAACCCCGCGCCTACTGGAACAGCCGGCCGAGGACGCCGGATTCGAGCACGATGAGTGCCCCGATGAGCATGAACACGCCTGGGACGAGCCAGCGGCCGTAGCGCTCGACCAGGTCGATGACCTTGCGGTGCGAGCCCAGCCACGACCCCGCGGAGCACCACAGCGTTGGGCGAGGTCGGTATGACGCTCGGCTCGGGTTCGGTGAGGATGGGGCCTATGGAAATCTGGATCAATCCCGCCTGTTCCAAGTGCGCGTCCGCGCTGTCGCTGCTGGACGCCGAAGGCGCGGAGTACACGGTGCGGCACTACCTGGAGGACCCGCCGAGCGTGCCGGAGCTGGAGGAGGTGCTGCGCAGGCTCGGCCTGGAGCCGTGGGACATCGCCCGCACGGGCGAGCGGCCCGAACTGGGCCTGGACGCGTGGCCGAGGGACGCCGCGAACCGCGCCCGCTGGATCCAGGCCCTGGCCGAGCACCCGATCCTCATCCAGCGCCCGATCATCACGGTGGACGACACGACCGCCGTCGTCGCCCGATCCCCCGAAGCGGTCCGCGCCACGCTCGGCACGAGCCCCTGAACCGCAATACCGCTTCGGGTACGTCCGTATTGAGGTAAATTACCGGATCATTGATCGCCCGTTCGCGTAGGTGCTGCCGCGCCGGTAGGCGTCCGCGAGCCGTCTGGGCTGGAGGTCGAGGATCGTGAACGCGGACGAACCCGCGTGGGAACAGTGCAGCACGGCACGGGTGATTCCACCCGTCATGCCGCGCAAACTGGCAAAAGTGCCTTTCGTCGAGCTGGCGGACGGGCGGCTGCAGGGCGTGGTGTCGAGCGGGTCGGACATCGAACGGGTGTACGTCTCGTCGATCACCGCCGGGACCCACACCATCAACTGCAGCACCAACAACAACCGACCGTGTGGAGCACTGCACGGCTACGCGTGCAAGCACCTGGTGGCACTCGGCCAGGAGGGCGTCCGGCAGTACGGCGCCGAGCGGGTCGCGCGCTACCTGGGCGTCGAACTCAACGAGCAGGGCGCCCTGGAGGGCTACATGACCGGCGGGATCGAGCGCACCCCGGGGGCGATGGTGTTCAGCAGCTTCCTGCGCCACCTGGCCTACCTGGAACTGCCTGACACCACCGAGCCCATCGCCGAGCTGCACTGGTTCCCGGCCACGGGGGCGGTCCGCTGATGCTTGGCGTACAGCTCGCCGAACTGCTCGACGGCGACCCGCCCGGAGTGGCGGAGGCCCTCGACCTGGTGACCGGCTTCGACGACGCCCTCGCCTTCGGGTTCGCCCGGCTGGGCGAGGACCGCGTCGCCGCGCTGGCCGCCATGGCCGGCGCCTTCGCGGGGTCGCCGCTGGGCGACCGGCTGGGGGAGGCGGCCGGGAAGGTCGCCGCCGGTTCGATCGCCGACGAGCACCTGACGGCCCTGGCCGGTGGGCGGACCGCGCTGTTCGGCGCGGTGCACGACGCCCTGCTCGACCGCCTGGACACCGCGCTCGGACGCACCCGGGCGCCCTGGGAGGAAGCCCCGGCCGCCGCGTCGCCGGGGAACGAGAACCTGCTCAGCGGGTGCCGGTCCTGGCTGCGCGAGCTGGCCATCGCCGGCTGGCGGGGCGTCGACCACGACCTCGTCACCGCCTCCGGCCAGGTGGTCGAGGCGCTGCTGGCCGAGCCCGGCCTGCGCCGGCCGGCGGTGCTGCTCGACGGCCTGGCGGCCGAGCTGCGGGCCTCGTCGCCGATCGCCACGATGGATCGCCTGCCGGTACGGCGCTGGGCCGACCTGTGGACGCGTGCTCTGCTGCTGTCCCAAGGGTCCGGCGGCGCCGGGTCGGCGAGCACGGTGTCGGGGCGGCTGCTGATCCTCGGCGTGGACGTGCACGAGCACGCTACCGCCGTACAGATGCAGGTGCACGGCATCCTGGAGCCCACCGGCGGCGGGCCGTCCCGGCTGGTGCGGACCGGCGTCGCCGCCGGGAAGACGGACACGATCGTCGGCCCGGCCGTGTGGCGGCTGCTGCACCGCCACCCCGTGCTGCTCGGCGCGCTGGCCGAGCACCGCAGCCTGGACGTCAGGGACCTGACGCTGCTGGACAGCGGCGACCTGGTGTGGCAGGACGGCCAGGCGAGCGTGGGCGAGCCCGTCGACGCGTTCGCCATGGCCCGGGTGCAGCTCGCGGGGGCGGTCGCCCCGGCGGTGCCGCCCCTGGACCGCCACCCCGTGCGCATCGCCGAGCCCGTGCTGCTGGAGGGCTACAAGAAGGGCGCCGACGACACGCTCGACCTGGGCGGCAACCGCCTCACGGTCGACGTCGACCGGATTCCCGCCTGCGGCCCGCTCACCGCCAAGCTGGTGGCCGCCTCCTCGGCGTGCATCGGCCTGGTCCGCTGGGACGGCGGACGGTGGCTGCTGCAGCCTCTCGCGGTCCAGACGAAGGTCAAGCAGGAGACGGTCGAGGTGCACACCGGCGACTGGGCGCTCGGCCCCACCGACCCCAAGGTCGTCAAGGCCATGGCCAAGGACGGGGACGCGGTCGCCATCCTGCGCGAGCGGGCCGGACGGTTGCTGCGCAAATGAGTGACTCACCGATCAGCGCCGACGAGAACCGGCGCCAAGTCCTCTACTGGCGGCTGCTCTCGAGGCTGTTCGACAACGAGGAGCAGCCCTCGCTGGAGGCGGCCAGCGTGGCCATCGTCGACGACCTCGGCCTGCCCCCGGCGCTGCTCGACCCGGGCGTGTCGGTGGACACCCTCGTCCAGCGCTTCCCGGACCTGGCCGGGGAGTTCGACGGCCTGATGGCGGAGGGGGACCAGGTCCCCGGCGACGAGGTACGGCGCGCCGCCCTGATCTCCAAACTCCTGCTCAACGTGTTCGCCACCGGAACCGGCAACGTCAGCGCCACCCAGCTCGCCGCCTGGCAGCAGGACGCCGGCTGGTTCTGCCGAGGAATCGGCGGCGGCCAAGGCGAGGGCGAAGGTACCGGACAAGGTGGCGGCCGGGGCCTGGGTCCCGGCGGCGGCCGAGGCTACGGCATTGACGACGCCGAGCTGAACGCGGTGCTGGCCGAGATGGAAGGCGGCCTGGTCAAGCGCATGCGCCTGCGCGAGGTGCTCGCCGACCCGTCGCTCGCCGCCCAGCTCACCCCGAGCATGTCGCTCATCGAGCAACTGCTGCGCGACAAGTCCAACCTGTCGGGCGTGGCGCTGGCCAACGCCAAGGCGCTGATCCGCAGGTTCGTCGACGAGGTCGCCGAGGTGCTGCGCACCCAGGTGGAGAAGGCCAGCGCGGGCGTCATCGACCGGTCGGTGCCGCCGAAGCGGGTGTTCCGCAACCTCGACGTCGAGCGCACCATCTGGAAGAACCTCACCAACTGGAGCCCCGAGGACCAGCGGCTCTACGTGGACCGGCTCTACTACCGGCAGACCGCCAGGCGGACCACCCCGGCCCGGTTGATCGTGGTCGTCGACCAGTCGGGCTCGATGGTCGACGCGATGGTGAACTGCACGATCCTCGCCTCGATCTTCGCCGGTCTGCCCAAGGTGGACGTGCACCTGGTCGCCTACGACACCCGGGCGCTGGACCTCACCCCGTGGGTGAACGACCCGTTCGAGGTGCTGCTGCGTACCACGCTCGGTGGCGGCACCAACGGCACGGTGGCGATGGCCATCGCCAGGCCGAAGATCGCCGACCCGCGCAACACCGTGATGGTGTGGATCTCCGACTTCTACGACAACCGGGCGCTGATCACCGACTTCGAGGCGATCCACCGCTCCGGGGTGAAGTTCATCCCGGTCGGCTCGGTGAACAGCTCGGGACACGCCAGCGTGGACCCCTGGTTCCGCCAGCGCCTCAAGGATCTGGGCACCCCCGTGATCTCGGGCCACATCCGCAAACTCGTTTCCGAGCTCAAGAACTTCCTCACCTAGGAGAACCCCGAGAATGACCGACGAGATGCTGCGCGCCCCCGCCGAGGTCAAGTACGCCGAGGAGCTCGACTGGCTGGAGTCGATCGACGACGGCCACAAGCCGTTCTCCTGGCGGCTCAGCCCCAAGATGGTGCGCCTGTTCGTGCTCGGCTCCGAGCGCGCCGACGGCCTCGACCGCGAGGTCTCCCAGAAGTGGTTCGGCGACCGCAGCTTCGTCGAGCGCAGCATCGTGACCCTGGCCTCGGACCGGGGCCTGCTGCTCATCGGCGACCCCGGCACCGGCAAGAGCTGGCTGGCCGAACTGCTCTCGGCCGCCATCAGCCGCAACTCCACCCTGGTCGTCCAGGGTACGGCGGGCACCACCGAGGACCACATCAAGTACTCGTGGAACGTCTCCATGGTGATCGCCAAGGGCCAGTCCCGCGAGTCCATGATCCCCTCGCCGATCATGACGGCGATGGAGCAGGGCGTGATCGGCCGCTTCGAGGAGCTGACCCGCTCGACCAGCGACGTGCAGGACGCGCTGATCTCCATCCTGTCCGAGAAGTACGTCTCCATCCCCGAGCTCGACGACGACAACATCGTCTTCGCCCAGCCCGGCTTCTCCATCATCGCCACCGCCAACAGCCGCGACCGGGGCGTCAACGACCTGTCCTCCGCGCTGAAGCGGCGCTTCAACTTCATCCGCATCCCGGTCGTGACGAACAAGCGCAGCGAGGCGGAGATCGTCCGCTTCCGCACCACCGAGCTGCTGCGCCGCCACCAGATCGAGCTGGAGCTGCCGCCGACGCTGCTGGACATCCTGCTGCAGAGCTTCGCCGACCTGCGCGCCGCCGCCGCCTCGGCCACCAGCGACGACGAGAAGCTGGAGTCGGCGCTGTCCACGGCCGAGCAGATCGGCGTGCTGGAGGACGCCATCCTGCACAGCCAGTTCTTCGGCGACCGCACCCTGCGGGTCGAGACGCTGGCCGCCTCGCTGGTCGGCTCGCTGGCCCGGCGCAGCCCCGAGGACCTGGCCATCCTCAACAAGTACTGGCACGGCGTGATCGAGCCGCGCAGCAAGCAGGACGGCGGCCCCTGGACGGACTTCCTCGAAGGCGGCCGCCAGGCGATCGCCACGCTGTCATGAGCCCTTTCGGCGCCCTCCGGGAGCAGCTGCACGACGCCGCGACCGCGTTCGCCGAGGCTCCGGACGCCCTGGCCGGCATCCTGTCGGGCCTGGTCGACGACGTCGACCGGGCGCTGCGCGAGGAACTCGAGATCTTCCCGGTGTGCCACCACTCGCCGGCCTCGGCGCTGGCCATGGCGCGCCGCCTGCGCGAGAAGCAGCCCAAGGTCATCTACCTGGAGCTGTGCGAGGACCTGCGCCCGCTGCTGGACGAGCTGCGCAACTGCCGCCTGCCGGTGGCGCTGCAGGCGTTCGCCTCGGAGATCGACGGCTTCCCGCCGAAGTGGGCGCCGCTGAGCGTGGTGGCGCCCATCACCGAGGCGTCGGCCGAGTACCAGGCCATCGCCTACGCCCTCGACACCCCCGGTGTCGAGCTGGTGCTGGTGGACCGCTCGACCGACCACGTCTTCCAGTGGATGCCGCCGGAGCCGGCCGAGCCGGGCACGGCCGACGACCTGCACGGCGACGCCGTCGGGATCGAGATCGGCGACCTGCGCCCGCGCTTCGCCGAACTGGAGGAGCACCTGATCCACCACGGCAAGGTGCGGCACTGGTCGGAGTGGTGGGACCAGTACGTCGAGCAGCCGCTGGCGGGCGCCGACTACGAGACCTACCGCCAGGTCATGGTGCTGGTCGGCAGCCTGTTCCGGCGGCTGAGCCCGCCCGGGAGCAACCGGCTGGACCGCGACGAGGACCGTGAGCGGTACATGTGGACCCGGATGCGGGAGCACCTCGCCGAGTCCGGCGCCGACCCGTCCACCTGCCTGTACGTGTGCGGCGCTTTCCACGCGGCCAGCCGGGTCGAGCAGTTCGGCCTGGCGGCCGAGGCGCCCTTCGACATCAGCCCGAGAACGGCCACGAAGTGGCTGTACGGTCTCATTCCGTCCAGCCATTCCGCGATCGAGGCACAGTTCGGGCTGGCCTCCGGGTCGGTGTCGATCTCGGCGGCGACCTGGGACAAGGCGGTGAAGCGGAGCGGCGTGCCGCCGTACCAGCTTGACGGGCAGAAGGGGGCGCGTAAGCGGGCGAAGCGTGCGGCGGGGGCGGTCGCGGTCGCGCGGGAACCGGTCGCCGACCGGCTGTCCGGGTTCCTGGGGCAGCCGCCCGTGCTGGACGGCCTCGACGAGGCCGAGCTGCTGGACTGGTGCGTCGACATCGTCCGCCTGGCCCGCCGCAACGGCTACCTGGCGAGTACGGCGGACGCCATCGCGGTGTTCGAGACCTCCATCCTGCTCGCCGGGATGCGCAACCGGGCGCGGCCCACGCCCTACGACTTCCAGGACGCCGCGGTCACCTGCATCGAGAAGGACGTCGTGCCGGGCCGCCGCGACGTGCGCCGCCTGTGCGAGATCCTGCTCGGCGGCGACCGGGTCGGCGAGGTCGGCTACCACGCGCTGCCGCCGCTGGCCCAGGACGTGTACGACCGGCTGCAGCCGCTGGGCCTGGACCTGACCGGGCGCACCCAGAAGCGGGCCCTGCTGAACCTCGAAACGAACCCGGAGCTGGTGCCCTGCTCGCGGCTGCTGTGGATGCTGCGCCACCTGCTGCCCGACGGCGCGGTCCGGCCCATCATGGGCACCCGCAGGCTGGGCGAGCGGTCCATCCAGGAGAGCTGGGACCTGGCGATCGGCAAGCACCAGCGCTCCATCATCGAGCTGGGCTACGAGGGCGTCACCGTCGAGCAGGTGCTGGAGCAGCGGCTGCGCCGGTCGGTCTGGGAGCCGAAGGCGACCGCCGCCGTGGCGCTCGCGGCCGTCGAGGACGCCACCCTCTATTTGGGCAGCCGTCGGCTCGTCGACGAGCTCGGCAACCGGGCGGTGGAGCTGCTGGCCGCCGAGCGCACCGTGGACGACGCCCCCGAGGTGCTGCGCCGCATCCGGCGGCTGCTGGCCTACTACCGCACCAACGAGCCGGAGCTGCCGGCCTGGTGCGAGGCGTTCGTGACCGTCGGGTACGCCCACTACTGCACGCTGCTGCCGTCCGCGTTCGTGGACGAGGACACCGGGGTTCGCCAGGTGGCCGCCATGCTCGGCTTCCTGTTCAGCATGGAGAGCCTGGCGCTGGCCCTGGGCTGTGACCGCGCCCAACTGGAGATCGCCGTACGGCAGTCGCATCCGGAGACGCCCGCCAAGGTGGCGCTGCTGTGGACGGCACAGTTCCAGCTCAGCCTGCTGTCCATGGCCGAGCTGCGCGCCCGCTGCGACGAACTGCTGGACAACCCGCTGGTCGTCCCGGCGTTCCCGCAGTACCTGAGCGGGTTCGTGCAGGCGCTGGACACGGCTCCGGCGCTGTCGCCGTTCGTGGTCGAGGTGCTGTCCAAGGCGTTCGCCCGGCTGCCGGACTCGGTCCTGCTCCCCTGGCTGCCCAGGCTGATCGTCACCTTGCGCGACCAGGCCAAGGAACTGGTCCCCATCCTGGTCCGGGAGGCGGGCCGGACGTTCCCCGCCGCCCTGTCGGCCGTGGACAGGTGGGTCCCGCCGTGGTCGGTCCAGGAGGCGGCCCCGGCGACCGCCGTACCGGTGCGGGCGGGCCCGGCGTCCACCTTGCTGGCCGCCCATCCGGCGACCTGCGACGCGGTGGCCGCCCTGCTCGGCTGCGATCCCGGCTGGCAGCAGACCGCCCCGCTCACCGGCGGCGCGGCGACTGCCCTGCTGACCAGCCACCCGGAGACCACGCGGGCCGTCGCGGCGCTGCTCGTCAGGTCATGAGCCCGCCGCGTCGGCCAGGCGGGCGGCCAGCGTGCGGAGGTGTTCGACCAGCTCGGGTGGGGAGTGGGCGCTGAAGGGGACGCCGATCAGGGCGACCCAGAGGGCCAGTTCGTCCAGGGAGTTCGAGCCGCAGGTCAGCGTGCAGGTCCGCGCGTCCAGCGGCTCGATCGTCCCGGAGGACGGGGGCATCCGCTCGGCGACCGCGGCGGCGGGCGCGTGCATGGTGAAGCGCCCCTGGTAGCGATACGGCGCGCTGGAGATCTGCCGGGAAATGTACCCGGCCAGGTCGGTGTCTGGCAGCTCACGCGGGGTGAAGCGGGGCCCGTTGGGGGTGCGCAGGCGCAGGCGGTCGACGCGGTAGGTGCGCCAGTCCCGCCTGCCGGTGTCCCACCCGACGAGATACCAGCGCCGCCCCGAATACACCAGCCGGTACGGCTCCGCCTCCCGCAGGCTCTCCTGCCCGTCATGCGCGCGATAGTCGAAGCGCAGCCCTTCGTGGTCCCGGCAGGCTGCGGCGATCGCGGACAGCACGCCCGGGTCCACGACGGGCCCGCCGCCGGGCATCGGCACGGTCATCGACTGCAGCGCGCTGACCCGGTGCCGGAGCCGGGAGGGCAGCACCTGCTCCAGCTTGGCCAGCGCCCGTACCGACGTCTCCTCGATCCCGGCCACGCTGCCCCCGGCGGCGGTCCGCAGCCCGACCGCGACCGCGACCGCCTCCTCGTCGTCGAGTAGCAGCGGCGGCAGCTCGGACCCGGCGCCGAGCCGGTATCCGGACACCCCCGCCGTGGCGTCCACCGGATAGCCGAGCTCCCGCAGCCGGTCCACATCCCGTCGCACAGTCCGGGTGGTGACGGCCAGTCGTTTGGCGAGCTCGGGCCCCGTCCAGTCCCGGCGCGTCTGCAGCAGCGACAGCAACCTGAGCAGCCTCGCCGAAGTCTCCAGCATGTCCCGTCCAACCTAGGACCGATCCTGTCCTAACCTGAACCTACTGTAGTCCTCATGAGCATCAGCCCCTTCCGTATCGCGATTCCGGACACCGACCTCGCCGACCTGCGCGAGCGCCTGGCCCGCACCCGCTGGCCGGACGAGCTGCCCGGCGTCGGCTGGTCCTACGGCGCCCCCGCGGCGTATATCAGGGAGCTGGCCGAGTATTGGCGCACCGGCTACGACTGGCGCGCCCAGGAGGCCGCGCTCAACGAGTTCCCGCAGTTCACCACCGAGATCGACGGCCAGAACGTGCACTTCCTGCACGTACGGTCCCCCGAACCCGACGCGCTGCCCCTGATCGTCACGCACGGCTGGCCCGGCTCCGTCGTCGAGTTCATGAAGATCATCGGCCCGCTCACCGACCCCCGCGCCCACGGCGGCGACCCCGCCCAGGCGTTCCACGTGGTGGCCCCGTCCATCCCGGGCTTCGGCTTCTCCGGCCCGACCGCCGAGACCGGCTGGGACATGAACAGGGTGGCCCGCGCCTGGGCCGTCCTGATGAGCCGCCTCGGCTACGACCGGTACGGCGCGCAGGGCGGCGACACCGGCGCGCTCATCTCCCCGGAACTGGCCCGGATCGATTCCGGCCACGTGATCGGCGTCCACATCAACGGCGATCTCGGCTTCCCCACAGGCGACCCCGCCGAGTTCGACGGACTGTCCGAGGCCGAGCAGGAGCGGATGGCCCGGTACCAGGACGGGGAGGGCCGCGGCTACGCGATCATCCAGGCGACCCGTCCGCAGACCGTCGCCTTCGGGCTGCACGACTCACCGGCCGGGCAACTGGCGTGGATCGCGGAGAAGTTCAAGGAGTGGACCGACCCGGCCCACGAACTGCCGGAGCAGGCGGTCGACCGCGACCAGTTGCTGACGAACGTGAGCGTCTACTGGCTGACCGGCACCGCCGCCTCGTCGGCGCGGTTGTACAAGGAGAGCTCGGCGGCCTGGGGACAGCCGCCTCTGCCGTCCAAGGTGCCGCACGGGGTGGCCGTCTTCCCGGGTGATCTGGGCGTCAGGCGAATCGCCGAGCGCGAGCACGAGGTCGTGCACTGGTCGGAGTTCGACCGCGGCGGGCACTTCGCCGCCATGGAGACGCCCGACCTGCTCGTGGACGACATCAGGCGGTTCTTCACGATGGTCCGCTGAGCCCCTGGGCACGGCGACGTGCCGGCTCCCTGACCAAGGGAGTCCGGCAGCGTCGCAGGGTCAGCCGAAGATGCTCACCCCACCAGGGCCGATCAGCAGACCGACCACGATCAGGACGATCCCCCACAGGATGTCTCGTCGGGCGATTAGGACGTACACGCCGGCGATGACGCATACCACCGCCAGGATCCAGAGCAAAGTAGCCATGACCAGGGACTGCCCTGCAAAAAAGCGAAATAACATCCTGCTCGGGCAACGGGTCTGAGGAGTGAACCTCCATCCCTCGCGGGTATGCGTAAAACTACTGGGGGGAGAGAGGTGAGGCCGTCGTGGGGGACGCCGACGAGGGGCCGATCAGGCAGTGGCCGATCACCGATGATCTGACCGCACTGCGCGAGCACGTGACCGAGTGCGCGGAGAAGGCCGGGCTGTCGCGGGCGCGGGTGATCGACCTGGTTCTGGCGGCCAACGAGGCGGCCATCAACGTCCTGGAGCACGGGGGCGGCACGGGCACGCTGACCGTCAGGCAGGAGCCGGACGCCGTGGTCGTGGAGATCACCGACCACGCCGGACGCCTGACCGCCCAGCACGCGGGCCACGGCCCGCCGCCGAACTCGGCCGGCCGCGGATTCGGCCTGTGGCTGATGCACCGCCTCTGCGACGATTTCACCATCCGCCAGACCCCGGGCCGCTCCCAGGTACGGCTCCGCATGACCTACGCCCCGTGACCTCTCACCTCAGCTCCCGCAGGAGCGGGCTCGCGTCCGTGATCAGGAACAGGTGTCCGGCGCCGGGCAGTGCGCGCAGCTCGGAGCCGCCGATCCGCGCGTGCGCCCATCGCGCGATCTCGATCGGCACGTTGCCGTCCGCCTCGCCGTGGATGAACACGGTGGGCACCGAGACCGAGCTCAGCGGGTCGGGAAGCGGACGGGAGTAGGCCGCGAGGTCGGTCACGGCCGCGTTCATCCCCTGGCGCCGGGCCTCGGCGGCGTCCAGGGCGGAGTAGGCCACGACCTCCGGGTCGTTCATCACCAGTTGGTCGGCCTCCGGCCAGGCGCTGAGGTTCGCCTTGCGGGTGCTCTTGAAGATCCCGGTGCCGGCGAGCATCGACCGGGCGACCGCCGGAGCCCAGCGGACGGCCCGGTCCACCCAGGTCACCACGGGAATCCGGCGGGCGTAGGCCGCCCGCGGCGCTCCGGGAACCGCCGCGCAGGCCAGGATCAGCTTCGTCACCCGCCCGGGATGGGCCTGTGCCGCGGCCAGGGCGTATCCGCCGCCGCCGGAGATCGCCACGAGCGGCACCCGCTCGGCGCCGAGGTGCTCCAGGAGGGTCAGGAAGTCGGCGTTCCAGCGGTGGAAGCCGCGGCCGGGCACCGGATCGGTCTCTCCGTACCCCGGGCGGTCCGGGAAGACCAGGTGCACGCCCGCCTTCGTGGCGGCCTCGTGCAGGGGAATGCCCTGCAGGCGGCTTCCGGGGACGCCGTGCAGCACGATGGCGGGCGCGGCGGTGGGGTCTCCGTACGAGCAGTAGGCGATCCGGCGGCCCTGCGGCGTGGTCAGGTGAACGGTTTCGGCCCGGAAGGTCATCGTCGGTCCTCGTGCGGTGCGGTGGTGGCGGCGGCGATGCCGCCGATGACGAAGCCGAGGCCGACGGCGAAACGGCGGTCGTAGTCGTGGTGGTCGGCGAACACCGACGCGGCCCGGCGCTCGGGCGGGAGCGCGAACAGCTCCAGCTCGCCGCGGCCGAGGCGAACCGCCACGTGGCCGGTGACGAAGTCGTGCACGGCGCCGTAGGCGTACGCGGCGGCCTCCTCGTCCAGGCCGGCCGAGCGCAGCGCCGCGACCACCCGGTGCGCGACGTCGTCCGCGCCGGGCCCGACGAGGGGGGCCCGGCGGTGCGCCTCCAGCACGACGGGATGCCGCATGAGCAGGTCGCGGAGGGAGCGCGCGAAGGTCTCGACCACGTCGCGCCAGTCGTCCGGCCACTCCACGGACTGGGTGACCTCGCCCACGATCCGGGACACCAGGGCGTGCTGGAGCGCCTCGATGCCGCCGGTGGTGCGGTGGATCGCCATGGGGGACACGCCGAGGCGGTCGGCGAGCACGCGGAAGGTCACGGCGTCCAGGCCGCGGTCGTCGGCGATCTCGATCGCGGCGGCGAGGACCGCGTCGACTGTCACCGCCCTTGGCCGCCCCCTCTTCGGCGGGCTTGCCTTCTCGGCTACCATCCCCTCACTATATCTATACGCGTAACGAAATAGCAGCCGGAGAGCCCGTTGACCGAGATCCACCACCTCACGGCCCTGGAACTGGTCGCCGCCTACGAACGCGGTGAGACCGCCCCCACCGAGGTCGTCGACCACCTGCTGGCCCGCGTCGAGACCGGGGACCGGGTGGGCGCGTTCACCACCGTGTCCGCCGCTCGCGCCCGCGCCGCCGCCGCGGCAGCGGAGCGCACCCTGCGCTCGACGGCCCGCGCCGAGCTGCCCCGCCTGTACGGCGTGCCCACCGCGATCAAGGACCTGGAGGCCACCGCGGGCATCCGTACCACGATGGGCTCGGCGCTGTACCGCGACTGGGTCCCCGACTACAACGACGAGATCGTCGACATCATCAACGAAGCCGGGCTGATCAGCCTCGGCAAGACCACGGTGCCCGAGTTCGGGGCCGGTTGCTACACCGAGCCCGAGGTGGCCGCGCCGGCGCGCAGCCCGTTCGACCTCACCCGCAGCGCGGCCGGCAGCAGCGGCGGAGCCGCGGCCGCGGTTGGCGCGCTGTTCGTGCCGATCGCCCAGGGCAGCGACAGCGCCGGATCGCTGCGCTCGCCCGCGAGCGCCTGCGGGGTGGTCGGGCTGAAGCCCAGCCGCGGACTCGTCACAGCGGGTCCGAACGGCAGCGACGGCATGGGCCTGTCCGTCCGGGGGCCGCTCGCGCGAAGCGTGCGCGACACCGCGGCGTTCCTCGACGTGCTG
The DNA here is from genome assembly GCF_040645915.1 of Nonomuraea sp. NPDC046570. Lineage (NCBI taxonomy): Bacteria > Bacillati > Actinomycetota > Actinomycetes > Streptosporangiales > Streptosporangiaceae > Nonomuraea > Nonomuraea sp. NPDC046570. The sequence goes on from NZ_JBEYZF010000010.1 coordinate 234,121, forward strand.
GCCTCCCGTACCGGCGTCGGCACCGTGCACCCGCCCCGCGTGGACAGCTACGAGCGCGCCTGCGACGCCCCCGTGCCCCGGCTCCGCGTGGCCCTCGCCCAGGGGTCGATCTCGGGCGGACCCGTGGATCCCCAGGTCGCCGAGGCCGCCGAACTCGCGGCCAAGACGCTGGCCGGGCTCGGCCACGAGGTCTTCGCCCGGGAGCAGGCGGTCGACGAGGCGTTCGCGGAGAACTTCACGACGATGTTCAGCGCGCTGGCCGGAGCCAAGCCCGTGGACGGAGACGAGTCGGCCCTGCGGCCGATCGTCCGCTACCTCCGGGAGGGCTCGCGGCGGCGCACCGCGGGCGACCTCGCCGCGTCGATCGGCATCGTGCAGGCCCGCGCCCGCGCGTGGACTCTCGAGTACGCCGACGCGGATATCGTGATCACCCCCACGGTGACCACCCCGCCGACGTTCGTCGGCCAGTTGCGCGACGACGCTGACCCCGCCGCGGAGCTGGCTGCGATGGCCGCGTTCACCGGCAACACGGTCATCGGCAACGCCACCGGGTTCCCAGCCATCAGTCTCCCGCTGGGCTGGACCGCCGAGGGCCTGCCGCTCGGCGTCTCCCTCACCGCCGGCTGGGGCCGCGACGACCTCCTCCTCGCCGTCTCCGCGACCCTCGAAGAGGCCCTGCCCTGGGCCCATCGCTACCGCGACTAGACCACGCGACCAGAGATCATCGCACCACCCCGGGTCGCGGCCGGTCCGCCGCCAGAGCAGCGCGGGCTATTGTGCTTCGCTATGACTGAGCTGACCTACCCGCGCACCACCCAAGTGGCCTATGACGCCGTCGCCGGCCTCTACGCCGAGCTCTTTCGCACCGCGCTTGAGGGGGCGCCGCTGGACCGCGCGATGCTGGCCGTGTTCGCCGAACTCGTGCGGGCCGCCGATGTCGGGCCGGTCGCCGATCTCGGGTGCGGCCCCGGCCATGTGACCGCCCACCTGCACTCTCTCGGACTGACCGCCTTCGGCGTCGACCTGTCGTCGGAGATGATCGCCCTGGCCCGTGGCGCGTACCCGGACCTGCGGTTCGACGAGGGCTCGATGACCGCGCTGGGCCTGACGGACGGCGCGCTCGGCGGCATCCTCGCCTGGTACTCCGTCATCCACACCCCGGCGGAGCAACTGCCGGCGATGTTCGCCGAGTTCCACCGGATGCTGGCCCCGGGCGGCCACCTGCTGCTCGGCTTCTTCGCCGGAGACGAACTCCTCCCGCAGGCGTTCGACCACAAGGTGACGCTCGCCTACCGGTGGTCGCCCGACCGGCTGGCCGAACTGCTGAACCAGGCCGGGTTCGTCGTGGACGCCCGGCTGGTGCGCGAGCCCGCAGGGACCGAGAGGTTCCAGCAGGGCCGCCTCCTGGCCCGCAAACCAGGGGAGTCGTAACCCGTCGGACGGTTACGGCTGAACGCGACGGCGTTCGAGGCGGTCCGAGTCCGGCCAGTGCACGCCGGTGGCCCAGCCCAGCCGCTCGAAGACGCGGATGAGCGCGGCGGACACGTCGAGCTGCCGCCGGTCCACGCCGTGCCGGGCGCAACTGGGCTCGCTGTGGTGGCCGTTATGCCAGCTCTCGCCGAACGACAGCAGCGCCAGCGGCCACAGGTTGGTGGAGCGGTCGTGCCTACGGGTGGTGAACGGCCGGTTCCCGACGACGTGGCACAGGGAGTTTACGCTCCAGGTCACGTGCTGCAGCAGGGCCGCCCGGACCAGGCCGGCCCAGAGGAAGGCGGTCAGCCCGCCGTACAGAGTGCCGCTGATCGCCCACCCGGCCAGGAAGGGCGCGGCCAGTGACGCGGCGCACAGGAGCGGGAAGGCGCGTGAGATGCGGCGCATCGCGGGGTCGGCGAGCAGGTCGGGAGCGTAGCGGTCGGCCGGGGTGCGGTCGGCCATGAACAGCCAGCCCAGATGGGCGTGGGCCAGCCCGCGTAGCTGTCCGCCCAGGCTGGAGCCGTACCGGTAGGGGGAGTGCGGGTCTCCGGGGCGGTCGGTGAAGGCGTGGTGGCGGCGGTGTACGGCCACCCAGTCGATGAGGTTGCCCTGGAAGCCCATCGACCCGGCGATCGCCAGCGCCACCCGCAGCGCGGGATGCGCCGCGAAGGAGCCGTGGGTGAACAGCCGGTGGTAGCCGACGGTCACGCCGAGGCCGGTCAGGACGTAGAAGAGGACGGCCAGCCCCAGGTCGGTGGCCGTAAGGCCGTTCCCCCAGGCCAGCCAGAGCCCGGCCGCGAGCGCGGCGAACGGCACGACCACGATCGCCATGGTCACCCCTGCTTGGGTCCTCCCGACCGGTTCGTGTTCCCCGGCTTCGGGAAAGGGGGACCCTCCGTCGTACTCTTTCAGGAGTCCGGTCATGGGCCCTCTCGTCTCATCGCACGACTCGTCCGAGCGCAGGCCACCTGGTCGGTCTCCTCGTCCCCTCAGTCAACGTGACGGGCGAGCGCGCGGAAACAGCCGTTTCGAGCAAGCCTCATCACTGATGGCGATCGCGCATCCGGTGCTGCCGAGGCCCCCGAGCCGGTACGGCAGGCCGCGCGATCCGCTCGGCCGGGCCGCTGCCGTACATCGTGAAGGTGTGGTCCAGCCCGGTGAGGCGTAGCAGAGTGGCGGTTTGGGCGGGCGGGGCGGTCAGGCCCATGGGGATGCCCATGACCCTGGCGCGGCGCTGGACGCCGACGAGGACCGCCAGTCCTGAGGTGTCGCAGAACGAGACGCCCGAAAGGTCGCAGACGAGCATGCTCGGGTCGCTGCGCAGCGCGTGCAGCAGGCGCTCGCGCATGGCGTTGCTGGTGAAGATGTCGATCTCGCCGCGCAGGTGGACGACGGTGGCGGAGGTGGGAACGGGCCTCGACGCGGCGTGGTGGGGTGTGCGGCCAAGGAGATTCTTCGGCGTCATGATGGACGAACCTGTCTCGGCCACGGCGGGCCGAAGGTGTGTATCGCCTCGGGCGACGCCGACCTGGATGTCAACGCACGAAATAACCTCGGTACACCCCACCCTACCCTCCCCACCTGTATTCGGGTCTTGGGCGGAGGACAGGGCATAGGCTCGCCCCCTGCCAGGGAAGTGGTGACCGATGGACAGCCGGCGGCCGGCGGCACGGGTGTGGGCGGCGATCGACGACCGTTCCCGCGCCGAGGGTGAGCCGATCTCCCTGCGGCTGGTCTGCGCGGTGTGCGCCGACGTCCTGCGGGCCGATGGGGTCGCGGTGGCGCTGACCAGTGAGCGTGTCGCCTACGAGCCGGTGGGCGCGAGCGACGCGCGCATCGGCATCCTGTCGGAGCTGCAGGTCACGCTCGGGGAAGGGCCGGGCCTGCAGGCGCTGGCCGACGGCCGGCCCGTGCTGGTCCCCGACCTGGCCGCCGCCGACACCCAGCGGCGCTGGCCGCTGTTCGCCCCCGCCGCGGTGGACGCGGGAGCGGCGGCGATCTTCGCGTTCCCGCTGCTGCTGGGGGCGATCTCCGTCGGCGTGCTGGAGGCCGGGCGCGAGACGCCAGGATGGTTGACGGACCGGGAACTGGGCGACGCGCTGGTGTTCACGGACGCCGCGCTGCTGGTGCAGGTCCAGGGACTGGATGAGAGGGGAGGCCGGGGCGGTGAGGTGGAACGCTGGGCCGAGGTCCACCAGGCCACCGGCATCGTCGCGGTACAGACCGGGACGAACCTCACCGAGGCTCTGCTACGGCTGCGCGCCCACGCCTATGCCAGCGACCGCCGCCTGATCGAGGTGGCAAGCGACGTGGTCGCCCGGCGACTGCGGTTCCACTGACACTCGCACGAGTTAGGGAAGTGAGCGAACATGCTGGAACGGCGGACGGCACAGACGTTTGTCGAGCTGGCCGACACCCTCGTGGGGGGATTCGACGTCATCGACTTCCTTCAGGGGCTGTCCGAACGCTGCGTCGAACTGCTCGACGTCGAGGCGGCGGGCATCCTCCTGGTCGACCCGCGCAGCTCGCTCCAGCTCGTGGCCGCCTCCTCTGAGCAGGTACGGCTCCTGGAACTGCTGCAGTTGCAGGACGAGGAGGGGCCCTGCCTCGACTGCTTCCACACCGGCCACGTCGTGAGCTGCCCTGATCTGACCGCCGAACCCCGCCGCTGGCCGCGCTTCGCGGTGGCGGCCCGCGAGGCGGGCTTCCTCGGGGTGCACGCGGTGCCGCTGCGGCTGCGCGAGCAGACCCTGGGCGCGGTCAACCTGTTCCGCGCCTCGGCCAGGCCACTGGGCGCCGAGGCCGCCGCCGTCGCCCAGGCGCTGGCCGACGTCGCCACCATCGGCATCCTGCACGAGCGCGCCCTGCGCCAGCACCAGCTCGTCAACGAGCAGCTGCAGTACGCGCTCAACAGCCGCATCGTCATCGAGCAGGCCAAGGGGGTGCTGTCGGAGCGGGGGCAGATCGATGTCGCCGAAGCCTTCAACCTCATGCGCGGCTACGCCCGCTCGCGTAACCGGCCGCTGTCCGCGATCGCCCTGGCGGTGATCAACCAGGAGGCCGAGGTCGCCGATCTGCTGGCCGGATACCAATCTGGCCGTTAACCGCGCAGAATGACCGGCACGTCATAGACTGCGGAGTGAGTCCGCTCAACTGCGGATAGTCACATACTTCACAATTCGGCCCGTCCAGACCCCGCGGCGTCCGGTGATGCGGCAGGAGTCAACATGGACCCGCTTCGCCTGTCCACCCGTACGGTGAACGGCCACGCCCTCGTCGGCGTCGGCGGCGAGATCGACCTCGCCACCGCGCCCGAGCTGTGCGCCCACGTCGCGGGCGTCCTGGACACGGGTGTCACTCGTGTCACCCTCGACCTCGGCGGGGTGACCTTCATGGACGCCAGCGGTCTGACCGCTCTCCTCGTTCTGCGGCGGCACGCCCTCGGCACCGGCGCCACACTCCATCTGGCCGCGCTGCCCCGGCAAGTGCGGCTGATCCTGCGTGTCACCGGTCTGGACGCCTGCTTCGCCGTACCGCCGCAGAGCGGGAGTGCCGACGGGGACCTGGCGCGACGGTCCGCCGTGGCCGACTTATGACGTCTGGCGTTCGGCCCAGACGATGGCGTGGTCGGCGACCCTTTCCCAGCCGGGGACGCCGACGGTGAAGTGGGGGCGGCCGGGGAACTCGTGGTAGTCGGTCACCGCGCCGGACTTGTAGTAGAGCGCGTACGCCGCCCGCACCACGCTCACCGGGACGGTGTGGTCGGCGCCGCCGGCGATCAGCAGCAGCGGCGCGCGGGTCCCGTTGCGTACGTCCACCTCGGTGGCGGCGCGGCGGCGCAGGTTGGCGGTGGCGGCCTGGATCAGCGGGCGGCGGCTGCCCGGCACCTGGTAGCGGTGGTAGGCGACCAGCGACTCCTCCTCCATCAGCGTGTTGGTGAAGCAGTACCGGAACTGCTCGGGCGTCAGCGTCACCGTCTTGCTGAGGCGCAGCGCGGGGAAGGCCGCGCGCAGGCTGCTGATCGGCAGCTTCCGCACCCCCTTGATGGGCGCGGGATGGATGGCCACCCCCGCGGCGCCGAGCCCGCGCCCCAGCAGGAGCTGGGTGACGAGGCCGCCGAAGGAGTGGCCCACGATGATCGGCCGGCGATCGAGACGGCCGATGATCGTCGCGTAGTGCTCGGCGATCTCGGTCACGCCGAGCCCGTCCATCACCGAGGGGTCCTTGCGCAGCGCCTCGACCTCGATCTCCATGCCGGGCCACGCGGGGGCGAGAACCTCGTAGCCGCGCCGGGTGTAGCGCTCGACCCAGTGTTCCCAGGACCGCGGGGTCAGCCACAGTCCGTGAATGAGGACGATGGCGGGTCTGGCCGGACTGGTCATGACGCTCTCCTGACGGGCCGTGTCTCGCGGTCCCTTAAGAACACGGCACTGCGGAGAAGAGGGAAATGACCAGTTCGTACCAAGCTCATCTCACGGGGTGATGATGTCGCCGATCCTGGTGGCCAGGCTGAAGTCGCTCGTCAGACGGTTCTTGGTCATCGCGAACGAGATGCCGGTCGCGGTGTCGCCCCAGGCGGCGCTGCCACCCGCGCCCGGCACGCCGAACCTGCTCGGCGCGCCCTCCGCATCGATGATCGAATACCCGAGCGCCCAGCTCGTCGGCATCTGGAAGACCTCGTCCATCCCGCTGGCGTTAATGGTGGTGACCTCGCGCAACCGCTCCGGCGAGATCAGCCGCACTCCGTCCACCTCGCCCAGCAGGGCCGCGTACATCCTGGCGATCGCCCTGGCCGACGTCTTGCCGCCGGCGGGGATGTCGGCGGCCAGCATGTCGGTGCGGTTGCCCAGCTCAGCGCCGGGGAACAGCGACATCGGCCCCGCCTTGAACATCGGCAGGTCCGCCGGCATGTCCGCGAACAGCGCCGCGTCGACGGGCTCGTCCTCCAGCCGGGCCAGGCGGTGGTGCTCCGCCTCCGGCACGCCGAAGTAGAGCTCGTCCGCGACGCCCAGCGGTCCCGCGACCTCCTCGGCGAGCACCTGCGAGATGGGCTTGCCGGTCGCCCTGCGGACCACCTCGCCGATGAGGTAGCCGAAGGTGTAGGCGTGGTACCCCACCTTGGTGCCCGGCTCCCACCACAGCTCGGCGTCGGCCAGCGCCGCGCACATCTTCGCCCAGTCGCACACGTCCTCGGGCGTGGAGTCGAGCGGCAGGCCGGGCACGCCGGCGGTGTGCGCGAGCGCGTGCCGTACGGTCACCCGCTCCTTGCCGTGGGCGGCGAACTCCGGCCACAGCTCCGCGATCGGGGTGTCGTACCCGAACAGGCCGCGCTCGACGAGCACGTGGGCCACGGTCGCGGTGGCGCCCTTGCCGATGGAGAAGTTGTAGAACGGCGTGTCGTGCGTGACGGCCCGCCCGGTCTCCGGGTCGGCCACGCCCGCGACCGCGTCGACGACCAGTTCCCCGTCGCGGTAGGCGGCGACCTGGACGCCGCGTTCGGCACCCGACTCGACGAGTTCGTCGATGGCGGCCTGGACCTGCTTCTGAAGATCGCTCATGGTCGTGTTCCCTTGGTCAGGCGGGGTCGATGGTGTGACCGGTGCGGAACAGGTTGGACGGGTCGTAGGCCCTCTTGACCTGGCGCAGGCGGTGGTGGTCGGTGGCAGTGTAGGCGGTGGCGGTCCTGCCGGTGTCGCTCAGGAAGTTGAGGAACGAGCCACCGGCGGCGTACGGGCGCAGGGCCTCGGCGACGCCGGGGACCTGCGCGTCGATGATGACGGAGAAGGCGGTGTTCCGGTGGCCCACGGGGCCCGCGGCGGGTCCGGGGTCGGCCATCGCGCCGCCCCAGTGCCGCACCTCCACCGTGGCCCCGGCCGCCACCAGCGTGTCGATCACCGGGTCGGGCAGCGTCTCGAACAGGTCGAGGTGTCTGGCGGGGGTGCCGCCCATGGCGGCCTGGGCGAAGCCCATCGAGTTGAGCCCACCGGCGAGGACCGGGCCCGCGGCGGCCCACAGCGGCGCGAGCAGCCGCCGGCCGTGCTCGGCGCTTCCGGCGTACATGGCCTTGACGGCGACGGCGCGCTCGGAGGTGCCGGGCAGGGTGGTCAGCATCAGGGCCGTGCTCATCTCGCGGGGGGCGCCCGCCGCCCAGTCCCGGTAGGCGGCCAGCGTGCCGGCGGCGCCGGTGAACGGGAAGTAGGCGATGCCCGCGTACACCTCGGCGACCGGGTAGAGCCGGAACTCCAGCGAGGTGACGACGCCGAAGTTGCCGCCGCCGCCGCGGAGCGCCCAGAACAGGTCGGGGTGCCGGTCGGGGGTGGCCGTGAGGTGGCGGCCGTCGGCGGTGACGACCTCGGCGCGCAGCACGCTGTCGGCCGCGAAGCCGTACCGGCGGGACAGCCAGCCGACCCCGCCGCCCAGCGTGAAGCCGGTCACGCCCACCGTGGGCGAGGAGCCGGCCAGCGGCGCGAGCCCGTAGGGCGCGGCGGCCTCCAGCACGTGACCCCAGAGGGCGCCGGGACCGACGCGGGCGACCCGCCTGACCGGGGCGACCGTGACCGCGGCCAGCTTCGTGGTCTTCAGCAGCAGCGCGCCGTCGCAGGCGGCGTGAGTGCCGTGGCCGGTCGCCTGGACGGCCAGCGCCAGGCCGTCCTCGCCCGCCGCGAGCACCGCGGCCCGCACGTCGGCGGGACCGCCCGCCTCCGCCACCAGGGCGGGGCGGGGGTCCAGCGCCGGGTTGAGCGCCCGCCGCTGCTCGTCGTAGCCGCGCTCACCGGGCAGGTGCACGGCTCCGCCGAACTCCCGGCGCAGGGCCGCGGGCTGGGTGTACAACATGTCGAAACCCTCTCCTTGGTCATACATACGAAGGTCGGAGCAGACGGAAGGATCTCGACATCCGACGGGGAACTTCTTTCAGTCGGTCGGCGCGTAGGAAAGGATGGCGACGCCGGAGTCGAAGATCTTGGAGTCGACCATCTCCAGCTTCGCGCTGATGCCCTCCCGCCACAGGCGCTCGCCCTTGCCGAGCACGACGGGGTAGACCCAGATCCGGTACTCGTCCATCAGCCCGGCCTCCAGCAGGGCGTCGGTGAGCTGCCCGCAGCCGTAGATCAGGATGTCGTCGCCCGGCTCCTGCTTGAGCCTGGTGATCTCCTCGACCAGGTTCTCGCCCTTGATGACGGTGGTGTTCTCCCACTCGGCCTCGTCCATCGTCGAGGAGACGACGTACTTGGCCATGCTGTTGACCCGGTCGGCGAACGGGTCACCCGCCCGGGACGGCCAGGCCTGGACGAAGCCCTCGTAGGTGACCCGGCCCATCAGCAGCGCGTCACAGGCGAAGAGCTGGTCGAAGGCGTGCTTGCCGGCCTCCTCGGTGAAGTGGTCGAACGACCACAGGTGCGGGTTGTCGATGAAGCCGTCGAGCGTGGAGTACGTCGAAGCGATGATCTTGCGCATGGTCTTCTCCCCTGGTCAAGCGGTGTAGGGCGTCTTGGTGCGGGCGTCCCGCAGGGCGTGGCCCCACCAGCAGAGCTGGTCGAGCACGGTCTTGACGGCCGTGTTGCACGGCGCGTTGGTCTTGGGCCAGCCACCGTCGGCGGCGAAGTGCTCCCAGTAGCAGGGCAGGCTGACCGTGTCCCGGATGGGGACGGCGTGCAGCTCGGTGAACACCTGCCGGAGCTGGTCGGTGGCGTGCAGGCCGCCCGACTCCCGGCCGTACGACACGAAGGTGACCGGCTTGGCCTGCCACTCCTCGTAGAACCAGTCGATGGCGGTCTTGAGCGGGGCCGGGAAGCTCCGGTTGTACTCGGGGGTGACCACCACGAAGGCGTCGGCCCCGGCCAGGCGCGGAGCCAGCGCCCGTACCTGCGGGGGCGCCGGCTCGTCCTGGTCGGTGAGGATGTCGGGCAGGCGGATGTCGGCCAGATCGACGAGATCGAGGTCCAGGTCGCCGCGCCTGCGGGCCCTGGCCACGAACCAGTCGGCCACGGTGGGCCCGAACCGGCCGACGCGGGTGCTGCCGATGATGACCGCGACCCGCAGCCTCGTGCTCTCCGACATCTCCGCCTCCTCGCGTCCTGCTGACACCCCTGACGATGCCGTGATGGCCTTACGGGCACCTTCCGCTGGGCTTAAGGTCGGCCTTATGCGCTTTGGGGTGCTCGGTCCGCTGGCCGTGTGGACGTCCAGGGGAGAGCCGGTGACGCTCCCCGGGGCCAAGGTCCGCGCGCTGTTGGCCGACCTGCTCGTCCACGAGGGCCGGCTGGTCTCCGCCGACCTGCTCGTCGACGACCTGTGGGGGGACGAGCCGCTGGCCAATCCGGCGGGGTCCCTGCAGGTACGGGTCTCCCAACTGCGCCGCGCCCTGGAGGAGGCCGAACCGGGCGCCAGGGACCTGGTGGTCTCCCGCTCGCCCGGCTACCTGCTGAACGTCGACGCCGACGCGGTGGACGCCCGGCGCTTCGCCGCGCTGACCGCCCGCGCCCAGGAGACCGCCGACCCGCGGGCCAGGGCCGGCCTGCTGGCCGACGCGCTGGCGCTGTGGCGGGGCGCGGCCTTCGCCGACTTCGCCGACGAGGAGTTCACCAGGCCGGTGATCGCCAGACTGGAGGAGCAGCGGCTGGCCGCCCTGGAGCTGCACGCCGAGGCCCGGCTGGAACTGGGCGAGCAGGTGCTGCTCGACGACCTGGTGGACCGGCACCCACTGCGCGAACGGCTGCGCGCCGCGCACCTGCGCGCCCTCTACCGCGCGGGCCGCCAGAACGAGGCGCTGGCCAGCTACGCCGACCTGCGCGACCGCCTGGCCGACGAGCTCGGCCTCGACCCCAGCCCCGAGCTGGCCGCCCTCCACCAGGCGATCCTGCGCCAGGACCCCTCCCTCGACCCCGCCGTGGTACGGCCCAGCACCAACCTGCCCGCCTCCCTCACCGAGCTGGTCGGCCGCGACGAGGCGGTCACCGAGATCAGGTCCCTGCTGGCGTCCGGCCGCCTGGTCACGCTCACCGGCTCCGGCGGCGTGGGCAAGACCAGCCTGGCGCTGGAGACGGCCCGGCAGCTCGCCGGGGCATACGCCGACGGCGTGTGGCTGGTCGAGCTGGCCGGGCTGGGGCGCGGCGCGGCCTTCCGGCTGGCCGAGGTGGTCATGGGCGTGCTGGACGTGCAGGACGCCGGATCGGCGGGCGAGCAGGTCACCTCCGCCGACCGGCTCACCGGCGCGCTGCGCGGGCGCGAGCTGCTGCTGGTCCTGGACAACTGCGAGCACGTGGTCGAGCAGGTCGCCGAGCTGGTGGACCCGCTGCTGCGCGCCGCCCCGGGGCTGCGGGTGCTGGCCACCAGCCAGGAGCCGCTGGCGCTGCCGGGCGAGGTGGTCTGGAGCGTGCCGCCGCTGGAGGTGCCCGGCCGGGACGCGGGCGCCGACCTGGAGGCGCTCGGCCAGTCGAGCGCGGTGCGCCTGTTCGTCGCCCGCGCGTCGGCCGCCGCCCGCTCCTTCACCCTCGACGAGGAGACCGGCCCCGCGATCGCGGTGCTCTGCCGCCGCCTCGACGGCATCCCGCTGGCGCTGGAGCTGGCCGCGACCCGGGTACGGGCGCTGGGCGTTCACGGCTTGGTGACCAGGCTCGACGACCGGTTCAGGCTGCTGGCCACCGGGCACCGGGGCGCCCCGCCGCGGCAGCAGACGCTGATGGCGATGATCGACTGGAGCTGGGAGCTGCTGTCGGACCCCGAACGGGTCGTGCTGCGGCGGCTGGCCGTACACGCCGACGGGTGCGCGCTGGAGGCGGCCGAGGCGGTCTGCGCCGACGCGGGCCTCGACGTCCTCGACCTGCTGGCCCGGCTGGTGGACCGCTCGCTGGTCGTGGTCGTGCACGACGCGGACGGCCCGCGGTACCGCCTGCTGGAGTCGGTGGCCGCCTACTGCCTGGACCGCATGCGCGAGGCCGGCGAGCTGGAGGAGGTCCGCCGCCGCCACCACCGCCACTACACCGACCTGGCCGTCCAGGCCGAGCCGCACCTGTACGGCCCCGCGCAACGCCGCTGGCTGCGCCGCCTCGACACCGAGGCCGCCAACCTGCGCAGCGCCCTGGACAGCCTGGTCCGCGAAGCCGCCCACGAGCACGCCCTGCGCCTGGTCAACGCCCTGGCCTGGTACTGGTTCCTGCGCAGCCGCCTGACCGAGGCCAGACGCTCCCTGGAGGCGGCCCTGTCGGGCACCCCCGACGACGCCCTCGCCCGCGCCTGGCTCACGGGGATCGCCCGCCTGCAGGGCGACCCCGCTCCGGGCGAGGTACGGCCGGACGACATCCCCGACCCGGGCAGGCGGGCCAGAGCCCAGTGGTTCCTCGCCTACACCGGCACCGACAGCGGCGGCCTGGAGGCGAGCAGGAAGCTGCTGGACCAGGCCATGCCCACCTTCCAGGCCACCGGCGACCGGTGGGGCGAGGCCGCCTGCCTGGCCGTCTCGGCGAAGCTCGCGCACGTCAAGGGCGACCTGGCCGCGCTCGAACGCGACGCCGAGCGCAGCGCGAAGCTCTTCGGCGACCTGGGCGAGCGCTGGGGCCAGTTGGAGGCCACCGGCTGGCTCGGCGGCCTGGCCGAGATGACCAGCGACTACGAACGGGCCACCCGGATGCAGCGCGAGGGGCTGCGGATGGCCGAGGAGCTGAGCCTGTGGGCCGAGGTCTCCGCGCGGCTGTCCTGGCTGGGCTGGATCGCGCTGCAGCAGGGGGACTTCGCGCAGGCGCGCCCGCTGTGCGAGCAGGCCATGCGGCTGGCCGTGGAGCAGAGCCACCGGCCGGGCCAGACCTTCGCGGCGATGGGGCTCGGCTTCTCGGCCCGCCGGGAGGGCCTGCTCGACCTGGCCGAGAGCCACCTGCGCGTGCTGCTGGACGACGCTCCGGAGCTGGGGCCCGACGAGACGCCCGCGCCGTACCTGCCGATCGTCTGCACCGAGTTGGGTTTCCTGGCTGAGCAGCGCGGTGACGCGGATCGGGCGCTGGCCCTTCACGCGCGGGCCATCGACCTGGCGGCCAGGTTCGAGGCCGTCCGGGACCGGACCATGGCGCTGACCGGTGTGGCGGGGGCGCTGTCGCTGGCGGGCCACCACGAGCGGGCGGCGCGGATGCTGGGCGCCGCCACCTCGGCCAGGGAGGCGAACTCCGTTCCGGTCGCGCCCGCCGAGCAGGACGACGCCGAGCGCATCGTCAGCCGCGTACGCGCGGCGCTGGGCGAGGAGGGCTTCGCCGCCGCCTTCAACGAGGGCGAGGGCCTGCGGCCGGAGGAGGTCCGCGCGCTGTACGCGGAGGACTGAGTCAATTGAAGCGACATAGAGCGCCAAGCACGCCAGTATTAACAAGTGTCCAGTTATAGACGCGATCTTGTGATGTTCCAGGATCGCCGCTTCGCCCTGCTCTTTTCCGCACGAACCATCTCCGTACTGGGCACCTCCTTCGCGCCCGTCGCCCTCGCCTTCGGCGTCCTGGAGATCCCGGGAGCGACCGCCACCACCCTGTCGGTGGTGCTCGCCGCCGAGGCGGTGCCGATGGTCGCCTTCATGCTCGTCGGCGGCGTCATCGCCGACCGGTTCCCGAGACAGCGGGTGATGATGGTCGGCGAGGCGATGAACGCGGTCGCCTGGGCCTGCCTGGCCGTCATGCTGCTCACCGGGTGGACCCCGCTGCCCGTCCTGGCCGTCGCCGCGGCGGTCAGCGGAGTGGCCACCGCCGTCCTGTACCCCGCGCTGACCGGCATCATCCCCGACGTCGTCCCCGTCCAACGGCTGCACACCGCCAACGCGCTGCTCGGCCTGGGCGCCAACAGCTCCCGCGTCACCGGGCTGGTGCTGAGCGGGGCCACCGTGGTCCTGGTCGGCGGCGGCTGGGCGCTGGTGGTGAGCTCGGCCATGTTCGCGGTGGCCGCCGCGCTCATCGCGGCGCTGCGCCTGACACCCGCGGAGCGTTCCGCCAAGGGCGGGCACTCGGTGCTGGCCGACCTGCGCGACGGCTGGCGGGAGTTCAGCTCCCGGCAGTGGCTGTGGGTGGTGGTGGCACAGTTCTCCGTGCTGGTGATGGCCGTGCAGGCGGCCCACGGGGTGCTCGGCCCGCTGGTGGCCAAGGAGCATCTGGGCGGTCCGTTGGCCTGGTCGGCGGTGCTGGCGGGCGAGGCGGTCGGCATGATCGCGGGGGTTCTGGTCGTGCTGCGGCTGCGCCCGCGCAGGCCCATCCTCTTCGGCACGCTGCTCACGGCGCCCACCGCGCTGCCGTACCTGCTGCTCGGGTTCGGGGCGCCGTTGTGGAGCGTCATCATCGGGGCCGTGGTGATGGGGGTCTGCTTCGACATCTTCGGTGTGCTGTGGAACACCACCATGCAGCGTGAGGTGCCGCCCGAGTCGCTCTCGCGGGTCAGCTCCTACGACGCGCTCGGTTCACTGATGTTCGGGCCGATCGGGCTTCTGCTGGCCGGGCCGGTCGCGATCGTGATCGGATCGAAGCCAGGGCTCATCGCGTGCGGGCTGGTGGTCGTGCTGACGACCTGTGCGGCGCTGCTGTCGCCCAGCGTGCGCGGGCTCACCGCCAAGCCGATCGAGTCCGAGCCCGAGGCCGCCGCGCAGTCCTGACGGCCGGTCAGAGGGACAGCGGCACCCGGTGGATCTCGTCGGCTGGGTGACCGGCCCGCTGGTGGACGCGCTGGACCGCGTCCGCGTCGGGCGCCTCCGACAGGCAGTAGACGATGCCCGCCTCCGGGTCCGCCCACGCGTGCTCGAAGGTCACCCCCTCGTCGCCCTGGATCGCGAGGTCGGCGGCGTGCGCCTGGTGGAACTGCTGGTCGGTGATGCCCACCATGCCGTGGTGGACGTCCATGAATTTCGTCATGGTCCCTCCTCGGATGTCCTTCTCAGCCTAGGGCGGGCCGGAGCGCCGGATCCTCAAGGCTTCCTCAAATCAGGGGTGGACGAAGTGGACGCCGGTGAACTGCCGCCGCCACCGCGTCACCTCGGGGGCCACCGTCGCCGGATCGGTCCCGGGGTCCAGGCCACGGCTGATGAACGAGGCCAGCTGCGGCATGTCCGTCTCGGTCATGCCCAGCCTGGCCACCTCGGGCGTGCCCAGCCGCAGCCCGTTCACGTCGCCGTCCACCGCCGCCACCGGCAGCCCGATCCCGCACGCCAGCAGGTTCGCCGCGCGCATCCGGCGGGCGGCGCGCTGGCCGCCGCCGTACCGGGCGGCGAGGACGGCGAACTGGTGGGACCGGGTGCCGCCGCCGAACACCGGCGTGCCCAGCGCGGTCAGCTCGGCGGCCAGACGGCGCGCGGTGCTCACCATCGTCTCCGCGTACGCCTTGCCGGCCACCTTCCAGTCCAGCATGGTCACCGCGAGCGCCGCGGTCCTGGCCGCGTCGAAGTTGGCGGTCAGCCCCGGATAGGCGATGGCGTCCAGGCGCTCGGCGAGTTCGGCGTCGTCGGTGACGATCAGACCGCCGGCCGGGCCGCCGAGGCTCTTGTAGGTGCTCATCGTGATCAGATGGGCTCCTTCGGCCAGTGGGTTCGGCCAGGTGCCACCGGCGATCATGCCGCACAGGTGGGCGGCGTCGAACAGCACCCG
This sequence comes from Nonomuraea sp. NPDC046570, assembly GCF_040645915.1. Classification (NCBI taxonomy): domain Bacteria; kingdom Bacillati; phylum Actinomycetota; class Actinomycetes; order Streptosporangiales; family Streptosporangiaceae; genus Nonomuraea; species Nonomuraea sp. NPDC046570. The sequence continues at coordinate 249,189 of NZ_JBEYZF010000010.1, forward strand.
CGCCCCCACCGCGTCGGCGATCTCGCGGATCGCGGCGACCGGGTGCGGGGTGAGGTTGAGGCTGCCGCCGACGGTGATCAGCCTCGGCCTGATCCGCCCGGCCAGCTCGCGCAGCGCGGCCACGTCCACGGTGTAGCCGTCGGCGGCGACGGGGGCGTCCAGGGTGGTCAGGCCGTACTTGCCGGCCGCTCCGGCGAGGTGGTGGGTGACGTGGCCGCCGATGCTCCCGGGCGGGGCGATGATCGTGTCACCGGGGGAGCAGGTGGCCATGAAGGCGTACAGGTTGGCCAGGGCGCCCGAGCCGACGCGCACCTCGGCGTAGCGGGCGGCGAACACCTCGGCAGCCAGCTCGGCGGCGATGATCTCGATCTGCTCGATCGCCTCCAGCCCCGTCTCGTACTTGTCCCCCGGGTACCCCAGCGACGGGCGGGTGCCCAGGCGGGCCGACAGCAGCGCCTCGGCGCGTGGGTTCATCACGTTGGCGGCCGGGTTCAGGTTGATCGACTCGACGTCGTGGATCTCGTGGTTGCGGGCCACCAGCCGCTCGATCTCGGCCAGGGTCCCGGCGGCGGACCTGCCCGCCACCTCACCTGACACGCGCTGGACCAGATCGTCGGAGGGTGCGGGCACCCAGGGGCGGGGGGCGAGAGCTCCGGCCATGGCAGATCTCCTTCGGCGAGGGTGAGGCCAGGGTAAGGACGCCGGTACGGCAGGCGCATGCGGTGGATGTCGAGAGCCTCTCCTACACTTGTAGGAAGTGGACCTCCAGTCACGCCTAGACGACCTGGCCGCCCGCGTCGGCCACGGTGTGTCGCTCGACGACCCGGCGGGCCGGTTGATCGCCTACAGCGCGCAGGACGCCGCCGTCGACCCGGTCCGGGTGGCCGCGATCCTGGCCAGGCAGGTCGCGCCCGAGATCAGGGCCTGGCAGGACCGCCACGGCGTCGCGACGGCCACCGAGCCCGTACGCGTCCCCGCCAACCCCGCGCTGGGCATGAGCGCCCGGATCTGCGTGCCCGTCCGCCGGGACGGCCGGTGCCTGGGCTACCTCTGGCTGCTCGACCCCGGCTCCGCGCTGGACGAGGCGGCGCTCGCCGACGCGGTCAAGGCGGCGTCGGACCTGGCCGGAATGCTCGCCCAGGCCGCTCGCGACGACCTCGACGAGTGCGTCGGGCGGCTGTTCGCCGAGCAGGACGCGGACGCGCGCGACCGGCTGCTGGCCAGGGCTCCGTCACTGGCGCACGCCAGACTCCAGGTGTGCGTGGTGGTCGCCTGCGCCCCCGATCGCGAGGCGGTACGGCCGATGCCCGCGCGCCCGCCCTCGCTGCGCCGGCGACCCGGGTATGTGGGCGGGTTCGTCACCGCCACGCACGCGGCCGTGCTGCTCCGGCATCCGGGTGAGGTCGGTGCGCTGCCCGGGTTCACCCAGGGGTTCAGCGAGCCGTGCCAGGTGGAAGGGGTGCCGGAGGCGTACCGGCAGGCGTTGGTCGCGGCCGAGTTGGCGGCGCTCGATCCGGCGCTGCCCGCCGAGGTGGGCTGGGCGGGGCTGGGGCCGTACCGGACGCTCGTCGGGCTGCCGCGCGGGGACGGGGAGGCGCTGGCCGGGCTGGAAGGAACGTTCCTGCGCACCCTGGAGACGTACCTGGACCTGGGCGGGAACGCGCAGCGGACGGCCGCCAGGCTGCACCTGCACCGGACCACGCTCTACTACCGGCTCGGGCGCGTCGCCGCCGTGCTCGGCGTGGACCTCGACGACGGGCTGACCCGGCTGGACCTGCACCTGGCGCTCAAGCGCCGCCGCCTGGCCCGCCGCACGCTCGGCTGACCGCATGACGAAGCCCCCGGAGGTTTCCGGGGGCTTCGTCGCCGTCTCCTACTTGAAGCGGCGCAGCCGCAGGCTGTTGCTCACCACGAAGACGCTGGAGAACGCCATCGCGGCACCCGCGATCATCGGGTTGAGCAGGCCGAGCGCGGCCAGCGGCAGGGCGGCCACGTTGTAGGCGAACGCCCAGAACAGGTTGCCCTTGATCGTGCCGAGCGTCCGGCGGGACAGCCGGATCGCGTCGGCCGCCACCCGCAGGTCGCCGCGGACCAGTGTCAGGTCCGAGGCCTCGATGGCCGCGTCCGTACCGGTGCCCATGGCCAGGCCCAGGTCGGCCTGGGCCAGCGCGGCGGCGTCGTTGACCCCGTCGCCGACCATGGCCACCACCCGGCCCTCGCCCTGCAGCCGCTTGACCACGTCCACCTTGTCGGCGGGCAGCACCTCGGCGATCACCTCGTCGATGCCCACCTCGGCGGCCACGGTCGCGGCCACCGCCTCGTTGTCGCCGGTCAGCAGCACCGGGGTCAGCCCCAGCGCGCGGAGCTGGGCGATGGCCTCCTTGCTGGTGGGCTTGACCGTGTCGGCGACCACCAGGATCGCGCGGGCCTTGCCGTCCCAGCCGACCGCCACGGCGGTACGGCCCGCCGACTGCTCCTCGTGGAGCCTGCGCTCCAGGTCGGCGCTCAGGTGCTGCGACCACTCGGCCAGCAGCCTCGGCCGCCCCACCAGCACGGCGTGCCCGTCCACGATGCCCTGCACGCCGAGGCCCTCGACGTTGGCGAAGTCCTCGACCGTAGCCGTGGACGCGGCGGCCCTGGCGATCGCCTGCGCGATCGGGTGCTCGGAGGCGTGCTCCAGCGCACCGGCCAGCCGCAGCACCTCCTCGCGGTCCTCGCCCTCCTCCAGGTGGACGTCGGTGAGGGTCATCTTGCCCTCGGTGACCGTACCGGTCTTGTCCAGGACGACCGTGTCGATCTTCCTGGTCGACTCCAGCACCTCGGGCCCCTTGATCAGGATGCCGAGCTGGGCGCCCCTGCCGGTGCCGACGAGCAGCGCGGTCGGGGTGGCCAGGCCGAGCGCGCAGGGGCAGGCGATGATCAGTACGGCGACCGCCGCCGTGAACGCCGCGCCGACCCCGTCGCCGGTGCCGAGCCAGTAGCCGAGCGTGCCCACCGCCAGGGCGATCACGATCGGCACGAAGATGCCGGACACCCGGTCGGCCAGCCGCTGCACCTGGGCCTTGCCGGTCTGCGCGTCCTCCACCAGCCTGGCCATCTGGGCGAGCTGGGTGTCGGAGCCGATGCGGGTGGCGCGGATCACCAGCCGGCCGCCCGCGTTGACGGTCGCGCCGGTCACCGGGTCGCCGGGGCTCACCTCGACGGGCACGGACTCGCCGGTCAGCATCGAGGCGTCCACCGCGGAGGTGCCCTCCTCGATCACGCCGTCGGTGGCGATCTTCTCGCCGGGCCTGACCACGAACAGGTCGCCGACCTTGAGCTGGTCGCTCGGGACGCGCGTCTCGACCCCGTCGCGGAGTACGGCGACGTCCTTGGCGCCCAGCTCCAGCAGGGCCCGCAGTGCGGCGCCCGCCCGCCGCTTGGAGCGGGACTCGAAGTAGCGGCCGGCCAGGATGAAGGCCGTCACGCCCGCGGCGGCCTCCAGGTAGATGTTGCCGGAGCCGTCGGTGCGCTCGATGGTGAAGGCGAACGGGTGGGTCATGCCGGGGGTGCCGGCCGTACCGAAGAACAGGGCCCACAGGGACCAGCCGAGGGCGGCGAGCGTGCCGACCGAGACCAGGGTGTCCATGGTGGCGGCGCCGTGCCGCAGGTTGGTCCAGGCGGCCTTGTGGAACGGCCAGCCCGCGTACACCACGACCGGCGCGGCCAGCGTCAGCGACAGCCACTGCCAGTTGGTGAACTGCAGCGGGGGGATCATCGCCATCGCGATGACCGGGATCGACAGCACCAGCGAGGTGATGAGCCGGTTGCGCAGCGGCCCCAGCTCGTCGGCCTCCTCGGGCTCGGGCTGGCCCTCCTGCTTGGGGGGCGCGGGCAGAGCGGCGGTGTACCCGGCCTTCTCCACCTCGGAGATCAACTGCTGGGCGTCGACGCCCTCGGGAAAGGTGACCTTCGCCTTCTCCGTGGCGTAGTTGACCGTGGCGACCACGCCGTCCATCTTGTTGAGCTTGCGCTCGATCCGGTTGGCGCAGGACGCGCACGTCATGCCGCCGATCGAGAGCTCGACCGCGTTCTGCGGCCGATCATCGGTGAGGGAGGACATCACCTTTCTCCTTTCTCTCGCTCAGTGACCCGAGTGCTCGGCCGGGGGCGCGGAACTCGCCGTGCCTTCGGCGTGGGCGGTGAAGTCCGCGGTTCTCACCGTGCCCGCGTGCTGGAAGTCCAGGAAGAGGCGGAAGTCACCTCTGCTGGGCACCTCGGCGAAGAAGACGATCTCCGGGCCCGCGGTGGCGCTCTCTTCGGGGTGGACGTGCAGGTAGGCCAGGTCGCCCGCGCGCAGCGCCACCAGGTGGCCGTACGCGCCGAGGTAGGGCTGCAGGTCGGTGACCGGCTTGCCGTCCTTGCTGACCTTCAGGGTGAGCTTGCTCGCCTTGCCGGGGGTCAGGTCGCCGTCGAGCGTCACAGTGTAGCCGTCGACGGTGGCCGTACGGCTGGCCTCGGGGAGCGCCTTCGGCGCGTGCTCGCCGGCGACGAGCAGGTCCGCGCCCAGCGTCAGCCCGGTGCCGCCGGTCGGGGCGAAGTCGGCGTAGGCGCGGTACGCGCCGGCCTCCGGCAGGGTCAGCTTGACCGACCAGACGCCGTCCGCGCCTTCCTGCGGGTGGAGGTGCTGGAAGCCGGTGAGGTCCCGGGAGACGACGATGAAGTGCAGCTTCTTGTCGTGCTGGACCTGGTAGTCGGTGACCGGCTTGCCGTCGGGGCCGGTTACGCTGAACTGGAAGTCGGTGGGCTCGCCCGGCTTGATCGCCGTGGTGATCGGGTTGAGGGTGTAGCCGTTCTCTGACACTTGAAGCCCCCCGGGGGTATCACTCTTCGCCGCCGCCGCCGGCTGCGCCACGTGGCTCTGCTTGGCGGGGGCGGGGGCGGGTCCCGTCGTCCCCACCGCGGTGCCCACGCCCAGGGCGCCGCCGAAGACGACGGCGAGCCCCAGGACGTAGGCTCCGAGCTTGGCCGCGGTGTTCATGACTGCCCCGCCACTTCGTATCCGGCGTCCTTGACGGCGGCCTCGATCCTGGCCGCGTCGATCGGGGCGCCGCTCTCCACGGTCAGCAGGCCGCTGGCCAGGTCCACCTCTACGGTGGTGACGCCCGGCACCTCGCCGACCTCCTCCTTGACCGAGCTGACGCAGTGGCCGCAGGTCATGCCGGTGACGGTGTAGGTGGCAGTGGTCATGTCGATCTCCTCATTCACGTGGTCAGGAACGGACAAGCCTGGCGATGGCGTCCGAGGCTTCCTTGATCTTCAGCTCGGCCTCGGCGCCGCCCTTCTGGGTGGCCTCGGCCACGCAGTGGGCCATGTGCTCTTCGAGCAGGGAGAGGGCGAAGGACTGGAGTGCGCTGGTGGTGGCCGACACCTGGGTGAGGATGTCGATGCAGTACTTGTCGTCCTCGACCATCCGCTGCAGGCCACGGGCCTGGCCCTCGATCCGGCGCAGCCGCCGGAGGTGGTCCTGCCTGTTGTCGGTGTAACCGTTCATCGCTCCGCCCTCCCTGTGTCAGCCACTATAACACCCTACCCCCCTAGGGTATTCCTCAGGCCTGGGTTTTGACGGCTTCCTGCTGCTCGACCTGCCTCGGCTTACGCATGAACACCACCGTGAGCACCGCGCCGGCCAGGGCCACCATGGCCGCGCCCACGAAGGCCGCCTGGAAGCCGTTGGTGAGCTCCAGGACGTTCCCTGTGCCCATCGAGGTGGCGACGGCGGTCATGACCGCCAGGCCGAGCGCCGAGCCCACCTGGTAGGTGGTGTTCACGATGCCGGAGGCCAGCCCGCTCTCCTCGGGCCGCGCGCCGGACATCGCGGAGATCATCGCCGGGATGTACGCCAGGGACATGCCGACCGCGGCGATCAGGCTCGCGGGCAGGACGTCGGTGACGAACGAGCCGTCGGACCTGATCAGCGAGAGCCCGCCGATGCCCGCGGCCAGCACCGCGAGGCCGATCACGATGAGCGGCTTGGCGCCGAAGCGGCCGAACAGCTTGGCGGTGATGCCGATCATGAAGATCATCACGGCGACGGTCATCGGCAGCAGCGCCGCGCCGCTCGGGAACGCGCCGTAGCCGAGGACCTGCTGCAGGTACAGGTTGAGGAAGTACCACATCGGGATCCACGCCGCGCCCAGCAGCGCCATGGCCAGGTTGGCGGTGGCGAGACCCGGCGTCCGCCAGATCTTCAGCGGCATCAGCGGCTCCCGGACGCTGCGCTGGAGCACGAAGAACAGGCCGAGGAGCACGACGGCGCCGACGCCTTCGAGCAGCACGTTCTGGTCGGGGGCGCGGACGATGGCGTACACGGCCAGCGCGATGCCGCCGGTGACCGAGACGGCGCCCAGGATGTCCAGGGAGCCGCGCTTGCCCTTGGTGGCCGGGAGCAGGGCGGGGATGGCGGCCAGGGTGGCCAGGCCGATCGGGATGTAGACGATGAAGACCCAGGGCCAGCTCAGGTACTCGGTGATGACGCCGCCGAGGAAGACGCCGGCGGTGCCGCCCGCGGGGGCCGCCGCGCCGTACAGGGCCATGGCCTTGCCGAGCTCGCGCGGGTTGCCGCCGAACAGCATCATGAGCAGCGTCATCGCGGCCGGCGCGATCAGCGCGCCGCCGACGCCCTGGATCGCGCGGCCGAGAATCTCGACCCACGCGGTGCCCGCGGCCGCGGCCACCACCGAACCGGCGGTGAGGACCACCCAGCCGATCGTGAAGATCTTGCGAGCGCCGAACACATCCGACAGCTTGCCGCCGAGCAGCAGCAGACCGCCGAAGGCGATCACGTACGCGTTGAACACCCACTGCAGTCCGCCCTGGGTGAAGCCCAGGTCACGCTGCATGTCGGGCAGGGCCACGCCGATGATCGACGTGTCCATGATGACCATGAACTGCGCGGCGGCGAGCACGACGAGTGCCCACCACCTGCGTGGATTCTCCACTGGAATCCCCTTTCCTTGATACCCTAGAGGGGTATGTGATTTCCGGGCGAGGAGGAACGTAACATACCCCCTAGGGGTTTACAAGGAGAATCTGGTCAGCGTGCGACCGGAGGAGCACGGCCAACCCTTGCTAGGCTGCTTTGCAACCGTTGCAACCGGGCGCAGTCTCACCCCGGCAGGTGAGACCGTCGAAGAAGTGGGGTCACACCGTGAAGAAGCTGCTCGTTCTGGCGCTGATCGCCCTCGGGGGGCTACTGGTCTGGCGCAAGGTGCAGGCAGACCGCGCCGAGCTCGACCTGTGGACTGAGGCGACCGGCAGCGAGAACTGAACCGCCGTGGCGACGAGGCCATGAGTGACGTCGGCCCCATCAAGCTGGCCTGCCTAGACCTCGCCGGCACCGCGATCGGTGACATCGCCACAGTCGAACGCGCTTTCGCTGAAGCGATCGCCACCCAGGGCATCGTCCCGGGAACCGGTGCGTACGCACGGGCCATGGTCCATGTGCACCGGTCCCGGGGCTACCCGAAGATCGAGGTATTCCGGGGGATCTTCCCCGGAAACGAGGCCCAGGCGCAGGCCGCCAACCTGACCTTCGAACGGTCCTACGAAGGGACCATCGAACGCACAGGTCTCGAACCTGTGCCCGGAATCGTCGAAGTCCTCGACAAGCTCCGGGGAGCCGGGATCAGGATCGCGCTGACCACCGGGTTCAGCAGGGGCACCTTAGGCCGCGTCCTCAGCGTGCTCGCCTGGGACGACAAGATCGACCTGGCCATCTGCCCCGAGGACGCCGGACGCGGAAACCCCTGGCCGGACATGGTGCTGCACGCCGTACTCCGACTCGGAGTCGAAGACGTACGGCAAGTCGCCGTCGCCGGAGACTCGGAGAGTCATATGTTGGGAGGGCGGCGAGCCGGGGCATCGGTGGTAGCCGGACTCATGAACAGGGCACACAGCCTCGACCGGCTACAGAAGGGCGGCGCCACACACATCCTGGACTCGATCGTGCACTTCCCCGAAATAATCCTCGGCGGGGACCCGAACCAGCCGGCACCCCCGGCCCGGTAAGCTGTCCTCCGTATAAGGGGCCTTAGCTCAGTTGGCAGAGCGCCTGCTTTGCAAGCAGGATGTCAGCGGTTCGAATCCGCTAGGCTCCACCGCACCTCGAAGGCCACTTCCCGTGATCGGGAGGTGGCCTTTTCGATCTTGTACAGCAGCAAAATACAGCTACGCGCTCAGCCGAGGTGGCGCAGGGGCGAGCACGTCCACAATCATGGTGCGCGTGGCGGTACTCCGGTTACTGGCAGTCGGCCTCCTCAGCGGCGGCGTCATGGCGATCCCGTTCTTATGGGCTCAGCGTGGCAGCGACTTCGAGCACGTCCGTCTCGCAGTCCTGATAGGCCTGGACTTTGGTCAGCTCGTAACCGTCCCACTCGGGTTACTGATCGGCATCGTGCTTGTCGCCAGGCGGTCGTGGACGCGTTCTCCCGGCTACCTCCTGGCCGCGGTCACGATCGCGTTCGGGGTGATCGTCATGACGCAGGCGTGGGCGACGATGAGCTGGGCCGAAGGGCGACCTTCCGGGATTGGTGACCCAGATGGCGAGGCGGTGCTCGGGATGCTGAACGTTCTCGCGGGCGCGTTCACCACCCTCGTCGGCGTCTCCATCGCCTTGATTCGGTGGTCTGGCTGGGATTCGCACATGGCGTCGGCACGTCAAACGTCCTCACGTAGGGACCGCAGGAGGAGGCGTACCCCTTCGTCTATGTCGAAGGCCATTCCCCGGGATTGAGGAATGGCCTCGTTGGCGCTGGATACTGCTATGAGTCCAGGTGATCGCCGAGTTTCTTGAGCGCTCGGCGCGTCTCTTCGGACGAGACTTCGCTGTAGACGTTCATAGTCACGGAAATCTGCGAGTGACGCAGGATCTGCATGGCCACGCGCGGATGGACGTCGAGGGCCACGAGCAGGGACGCGCAGGTCTTGCGGGTCGCGTGCACGTGAACCTTGCGCACTGCGGCCTTGTCGCATGCGCCTGCGAAGCTGCGCCGGAAGTTCGACAGTTCGATCGGCCGGCCGCTGGCGGTGGTGAAGACGAGGCCGGTCTCGTGCCAGTCGTCACCCGCTGCTTCACGGGCCGTGTCGCGTGTCCGTTGACGGGCACGCAGGGCCACCGTGACGATCTCGGGAAACGGCAGCGTGGCGTCGGAGGCGTCGGTCTTGGTCTGGCGGTGCAGCAGCTTGCCCGCGACGCGCTGGAGTTGCCAGCCGATCGTCATCTCGGCCTGTTCGAGGTCGACGTCCTCCCAGCGCAGCCCGAGTGCCTCGCCGAGTCGGAGGCCGAGGACGAGCACCAGGACGTAGACCGGGTACATCGGGTCCTCACGGGTGCGCGCCGACTCCAGGAAGGTCCTGGCCTCGTCGACGGACCAGGGCTTGACCTTGCGCTTGCGGGGGACCGGCCGAACTCGTCCTCGACCGAGATGGTGACCTCGTAGACGGTGTTGCCGTTCTTATCGGTCTTGATCTCACCGGTGTCGCGGTTGAGCACGCGCGGGCGCGGGGCCTTGACACAGGTGATCGTGAGCTTGCTGGTGTCCACGGGATGGGGACGGTACGCATGGCGAATTGACCTCTCGTCCGTCGACGGGTCGTACCGGGACCTGTTTCGACAATGCGATCATCGAGAGTTTCTTCGCCTCACTGGAGTGCGAGCTGATCGACCGGCGGACCTTCCACACCAGGTCAGAAGCCGAATGCGCTCCCTTCAGCTATATCGAGGGCTCCACTACGTTCCAGGCCAGATGGCCAGAATCCGCTGGGTGGTCATCCCTCTTTTCGATCCGACGATCACGATCCGTCACGGGCGCTTACGTGGAATGCCTCACTGTTTCTCAATTCGTCCTGTCTCGCCTCGCTTCGCGTCAAAAGGACTCATGTGTCCCATATATCACAGCAGTCTGAAAGAGAGGGTGGACCAGGCAGACGGGAAGCCGGGCGGGGGATTGCGGCTTTCGCTCTTGACGAGCTTTCCATCCTCTACCAAAATTGCGACGCACTATGATCAAGCGACCTAGAGCGGGGAGAACATGGCAGCAAGTTGTCGTTGTGGCGCGCCTGTAAGACGTTGCGAAAAGTGTGACGGTGATGGCAAGGCCATCTTCGGTGAGTGCGGATACTGTAGTGGAACCGGTTTTCAATGTCCCGAGCATGAGGGCGACTGGACCTAACCTCGATCTTTCGTGATCTTCGTATGGTCGGGTACCCGGACACCCTGTGCAAGGCAAGTCCGTTGCGGGCCACAACATGCTGATCTACGGCGTGACCCTGCTGCGGAAGCAGCTAGGCCGGGCTCCGAGCTGCGCTGCCGAGAACAGCCTCATCCTCGTGCTCACCGAGGTCGTCCGCGACATCGGTGTCTCCTGGGACAGCGCCGGTAGTTCACATGGAAGGCGTTCCTCGGTAGGTCCAGGGGGCTCAGGAGCTGGAGCGCGATGTGAGAGCGGAGCCTTCCTCGGCGGTGTGCATGACCAAGGCCAGTCCGGGTTCGTCGGGTAGGCGCAGGGTCTCGTAGGCCGGCGAGTGCATGGCCGTCCTGGGCGTTGCGCGTCCGTGAAGGTTCCGCTTACGCGCCGTCGGCGGCCGGAATTTCCGCGCTGCGTAACTCGATCACACCGCTCCTCATCTCGGCTTCTGAGTCGGGCAGGAAAAGTTTCGGCGTCGCTTCGTCACCCTTGTTGAGAACAACACACGGCGGCATATTGGATTCTCGTTGGGACAGGGCCTCCTGGGCATTCCTGACGCGGACGTCGCGAGAGCGCATGAACGGGGTGGAGCGTGGCGGATCAGGTATTCGACCCTCTGCGTGACGACGACCCTCAGACTCTCGGAGGCTATGCGTTACGTGCCCGCGTGGGCGCCGGTGGCATGGGGCAGGTCTTCCTGTCCTTCACGCCCGGAGGGCGGCCGGTGGCCGTCAAGATGGTGCGCGCGGAGTTCGCCGGCGATCCGGATTTCCGCTCCCGGTTCGTGCAGGAGGTCAGGGCTGCCCAACAGGTGAACGGCATCCACATCGCCCAGCTCCTCGATGCCGATCCGGCCGGGACGACTCCCTGGCTGGCCACCGCTTACATCCCTGGCCCTTCCTTGGCCGAGGCTGTGCGCCTGGCCGGTCCTCTGCCCGTGCCGGTGGTCGCGAGCCTGACGGCCTCGGTCGCCAGGGCCCTGCAGGCCGTGCACGCGGCGGGCATCGTCCACCGCGATCTCAAGCCGAGTAACGTGGTGCTGGCGGCCGACGGCCCCAGGGTCATCGACTTCGGTGTGGCCAGGGCGGCCGACGCGACCCATCTCACGCTCAGCGGGGTGCGGGTGGGTTCGCCGCAGTACACCTCGCCCGAGCAGATACACGGGCACCCGGCCACGGCGGCGACCGACGTGTTCGCGCTCGGCGCGGTCATGTACTACGCGGCCACCGGCCAGCCCGCCTTCGGCGAGGGGTCTGACTTCACCATCGTGTTCCGGATCGCGCAGAATGAGCCGCTGCTGGCCGGCTGCCCGCCGGAGCTGCGCGACCTCATCAGCGCCTGCCTGACCAAGGATCCGGCGAACCGTCCCACGCTGGACGAGGTGATCGCCGCCTGCGCGATGCCAGGCATGCCATTGCCGCCCGTGCTCATCCGGGCCATCGAGGCGCGGCAGGCGGCGGTGGCGGCGCTTGCCTCTCGCCCCACTCCGGCCGTTACCGGTCGCACCGCCGCCATGCGGCCCCGACGGCCCAGAAGGCGACTGCTCGCGGTGGGTGCCGCAGTGCTCGTGCTGGCCGCGGGCGCTCTGGGTGCGAGGATCGCCGTGGGGTGGGCCGACGACCCTGACGCGGTGCAGCCCTCGGCCCAGCAGTCCCCGTCCCAGCAGTCCGCCCCGTCGTCCACCGGTACGCCGGCGTCCTCGGGCGAGAGCCCGGTGCCCGCGACGACCCCGGCAGACCAGGTCACCCCCGCCGACAAGGTTCAGTGGAAAGACACGATCCGCTTCAGAGGGGAGGGCGCCGACCTCGACAGTGTCCCGCCGAACGTGATTGACGCCAGCGGCGACTGGGACGTGAACGAAGCGGCAGGGGAGTCCATGATCGGGTCCCCAGACGACGCGCTCCGCGTGTGGTCCGGCACGGGCGAGCCCACGCGGCAGGAGTGCCGCGAGCTCGTCCGCACCCAGGGCAGCGATACCGCGAGCGTGGACGAAGGCGATCTCGTCTGCGTCATCACCAGCGACCAACGTGTCGCGTTGCTGAAGATCACAGGCATCAACTTCTCCAGCGTCCTGGCCACGGCCAAGGTGTGGGCCCTCAAGGACCGCGACTGAGCTCGCCGAACGACTGGATGCGCCGTGTGGTCTCGTGGTCAGGCCCGAGCGTCGTCTGGGCCCGCTCCGTCAGCCTGATCAGGCGCATTCCCGCCTCAGCGCCCCGCCCAGCCTGAAGTTTGGCGTGGATCCGATCGAGTTCGGCCAGTATCTTGGCCTCTTCCCGCAGCTCGCCGCGTTCGCCGCCGCCCAGCGCGGACAGCGTGGCGCCGACCGCCGTCGTGCCTGGCCGGTCGGCCGCCCCCTTGGCGAGCATCGCGTGGATCAGCTCGGCCAACTCTGGCGGTACGTCGGGGCGGTGGTCCTCGATCGGCCGGGGCTGCACGTTGACCGCCTGCAGCGCGTACGCATGGAGGCCGTTGTCCAGGCGGAACGGCAGCACTCCCGCGAGCATCTCGTACAGCACCACGCCGAAGGAGTAGACATCCGAAGCGGGCCCGACCTCGAAGGCGTTGACCTGCTCCGGGGACATGTAGACGATGGTGCCGATCGGCATCCCGGTGGCGGTGTACCTGCTCAAGTCCATGGTCGGCAGCGCGGCGATGCCGAAGTCGCAAAGCTTCAGCACGCCGCCCTCGTCGAGCACCAGATTCTGCGGCTTGACGTCGCGGTGCACCACGGGCGCCGCCGCGCCGTGCAGGAAGGCCAGGGCCGTGGCCACCTGCTTGCCGTACGCCACCACCCAGGAGACCGGCGGCAGCGGCTGCTGCCGACGCAAGATCTCGCCCAGGTTGGGCCCCGGCAGCCGCTCCATGACCAGGAAGGCGGCGCCCTGATCCTCGCCCAGGTCGTGCACCACCACGATGTTGGGGTGCTTGAGCATCGCCATCACGCGGGCCTCGCGCTTGAACCTGGCCACCCATTCGCGGTCAGTGCTGTCGGAGTGCAGCACCTTGATGGCCACCTCGCGGCCCAGCTTCTCGTCACGGCCGAGCCAGACCGTCCCCATGCCGCCCTTGCCGAGCTGGCTCTCCAGCACATACCGGCCGCACAGGACGTCGCCCGCCTCAGGCATCCGGCCTGCCCTCCGGCAGGTAGGTGCGCCGGGCCGCCTCCGCGGCCTGGACCTCCGGCGGCGTGGGCGCCGCCGGGCTGTCCTCGAACAGGAACTCGCGCCCGCTCAGCATCAGCTCAACTCCGTCGGCCAGGATGATGTCGTCGCCCGCGCGCATCGGCAGGCTCCGCCCGCCGGTCAGCGGGAACGGCTCCGCCACCCCGCGCCGGACGCGGGTGCCGAACCGGCTGTGGTCGGTGACGAACAGTTTCGCACCTGTCCACCGCAAGCTCGCGTGGTCGCGGCTGAGCCCCGACTGCTCCGGCACGCCGAGCGCCGCGGTGAGCGCGAATCCCCCCGGCCCCGGCGCCCGGCCCACGTGAATCGTCTCGCCGGGCCCGATGAGGAAGCGGGTGGCGACCCTGCCGCGGACGCGTACCTTGACCTGGATCCTGTGCGGGCGCGGACCGATGTCGGTGAGCGGCTGGCCATGGCTGGGGCAGCGTGCCGCTCCGGACCGGTGGCGCGGCAGCGGCTGCTGCTCGCCCCGGTCCTGGCCGAACATGGGGCAGTCGGGCACCTCGCACACCCACAGTCGTGACAGCAGTTCCCGTCGCGGCCGCGACCCGTTGTGCAGCCCCTTCGACTTCAGCAGCCCTTCCTCCTCCTTGCGTGACAGCCGCCAATCCGGGCTGATCGGCATCTCGCGAGGTCGTACGGTGATCCCCGCCGGCCCGAGTACCGGCTCCAGGAAGCGGTCCCGGTTGCCGGGGATCCACGGATAGTCGCGGTGGTAGTCCTCGTACTTGTCGAAGCAGACCACCCGCTGCCCACCGGCGTCGGCCAGCTCGATGATTCGGTCGTCGGCTTTGTCCAGGGCCTCGATCAGGCCGGCGTTGCGCCAGCGGTGGAGCCTGTCACGCTCGTCCTGCGTGAGATCGCGGTTGCGCAGTAGCGACCAGTCGGCCACCCCGTAGACCTTCAGTGACTCGTCCCGGGTGTAGGCCACCAAGCCCTTGAGTAAGTGGATGAACCGGCGCAGATCCGCGGGACGGTCGCCACCGAGCCTCCGCTCCCGCACGATGTTGGACATGTCGACGGCGAAGTCGGCATCCATGACATCTGTACTGAGATAAGCCTCCGACCGCATGGCACGAAAATATCAGCCGACACGATCTTTTGCCGGTCGATCCGGTGCTTTTTCGGGTATATCGCGCAGGCCGGTAGGTGTGCTGAGTGCTGATGTCAAGGCAAGTCACACGGCATGCTCGTGGCCGCTGCAGGTGATCCCAGCGCTGCCAGGCCGGACTGGACTGCCTTGGCTTCCTGATCGAGCAGACTCCGCGCCCTGGTGCCCCAGTTGGCGTCCATTCGGGAGCCGTCCCCCTCGAACCTGGGGAACACGTGCAGGTGAAAGTGAAAGACTTCCTGAAATGCAGCTTTCCCGTCCGCGAGGAAAACGTTCACGCCTTCACAGCACAAACCAGAGCGCCGCAGAGCTTGCCCATCCGGTGGCCGACTCTCCATACGTGCGCGCTCGTCTCCTCATCGAGGTCTTCCAGCCCGACGGCATGGATGCGCGGAATTACGAGAAGGTGACCAGGAGTGACAGCCCCAGTGTCCATGATCACCATCGCGCGATCGTCTGCGTAGGGAACACTCGACTCAGCCTCGCCGCGAAGGATTGCGCAGAACACGCAGTCTGAATTGCCAAGATCTCCCATACTCAACATGGTGACAGTGGCCGGCGTCTAAAGCGAACACTTTGGCCGCGCCAGTGATCTAAGGTGATCGCGGATTTCTGGACTACTCTTCGGCCGCTGCGATGTAGGCGAGGTTGACGTCACGGAAGAAGCCGCGGATGAGAGCGGGCATCTTCTGGAGACGCCGGAGTTCGGACAGCATGAGGGCTTTCATCTGCTGGATGCCGTCGACG